>CAYNDN010000816.1:0-2157 GCA_964395075.1 uncultured Lentimicrobiaceae bacterium
GCTATTTCAAGCATGTATTTTTAATTTGGTATATGCAAGAATAATCAAAAGTTCGGATTTTAATTAAAAAATCAATCCGGCAACAACAGCCCATAAAGCCGGGAAGTATTACAAAGCAGTTGTTTGCTCCACCGATGCGTTTTCAACAATTGCATCATACCGGTATCCGGCACCAAAATCCTTATCTACGCTGAGGATACCTGTAAATGTTACCACATCTCCTATGGAAAAATTAACAGGATCGTAGGTTGTAATAGTCAGGTCGTAATATTTTCCACTCTTGGTGCCATCCTGGATGTGTATCCAGTTGCGGTTCATGATGTTTTTGCTGATCTTCACCACCTGGCCTCTGACTGTGACTTTATTTCCGCCGAGATTTCCAAGATTATCAAAAATCCCTGCGATGGTTTCACCGCCTTTGGCAGGCTGAACCTCAATTTGTTGATGCATACGGGTTTTGGTATGCGAATGCGGATCGGATTGTTTGAAGCCGGAAGCCGGAGCCTCATTCTTTGCTGCGGATAATTCGCCAAAATCCTGAATAAACATTACCGAGTCAAACGTTTTTCCCAGTTGTTTACTTTCAAAATCCTTCATCATCATGCCCTCTGCAAAAACATAAGTTTTCCCGATTTCGACAGGCCTGGCAGTAATGGCTGCCCAGAATTCCTGATCTTCAGCCTTAAGCCTCACATAAGTGTATGTTCCGGCATCAATGGCTTCGAGAACAACGGCTTTATTCGCCATTCCTTTGGTGTGCATTCCGGCATCGGAAGAGGTACCATTTTCAGTGGCATCTAATTTATTCATCACATTCTCCAATGCATTTTCACTTTCGGATGACTTCTTTGAATCCTGATTGCAGGCAGCAACCAGCGACATAATCAAAACAAAAATCGGTAAGTATTTCATGTTACTAAGTTTAAGATTTGAGTAAACCATAGTTAATAAGCAAACAATAAAATGAATTGTTTACCTCGAATCCGCAAGCGTATTCTTTATCATCATCGAATTGAACGAATTAAACGAATTTTAGATCATTCTTAATGAGTGCTGCTTTGAGTTCTGGGTCATGCCATAATATTGATCTAATAAAAATCCTTGCGGATTTTAGGGTTTATGAAAAAGGAAAATGTTTGCTCCCTGAATCTTGTCCATTAAAATAAACTGACGAATCCATAATTGTCCTCTCGCAGAAAGTCATTGATCTCGTCCAGGTTAAAGTAATTGGGATCAAAGTCCCCTCCGATCCACTCACTTATTTCTTCATATTGCTCGTGCTTTGGGTCACTGAGAATTTCCAGCATATTGGCATATCCCCAAACGCCGCCGCAATCTTCCGGAGGACAATTCATTTTACCTTTGATGCAAACGGGGTAATACTGTTTTGGATCAGCATCTGTTATTTTTTCGAGCACAATATCATGCCGCCAGCCATCGCCAAAATCATATTCATAAACCATTTTATCTTTCTCCCGGGAAAGGAAATCCGAAACCTTCATTCCTTCGTAATCAATACCGAAATCGTCCATCATAAAATTATCGGGCAACTTTTGCGTGTAATATTCACCGTCGTAAATAAACTGGTGGAGATGTGCGTTGAACCATCCCATGGTTGACTGCAGCACATAGTGAAAATCGGACATCAACAAATCTGAGGGAATCAAAATCCGCCGCCAGATATTTGGCCTCGAGTCTTTAAGGTTTGCTTTAATCTGATAAATTTTTTGATTCATACTGTTGGTTTATTGTTCATGAATAATATAAAATCGGAATGCCTGCGAAATTAGCAAAAGTCAGTTCCAATCAAAGTATAACAGTTCGATTTTTGATCTTTTCCCTTAGTCTGACGGCTATGCGGCCAGACGGGAAAGACGCTTAAAGGAATTCATGGTTTATAAATTGTATGCACAGTAAAGTAATAAAACAGGATTTGGTTCAAATCGATATTATATCCAAATTTCATTACAACCGGTTGAACCTCTGAAATGCCCAATTCAGAACAGGAACAGACACACGGATTTATCAAAAAGGATTTTCATTTTCTGAAGCAATTTTGCCATCCGTATCAAAACAAGCATCTATTTTTTTGGTTCTACTAACATTTTTGTGGGTAAATTCTTCTTTGCTGATTAGTGTTTGTTTTCAAAAAGTTGG
>CAYNDN010000817.1:0-2151 GCA_964395075.1 uncultured Lentimicrobiaceae bacterium
CTATTATTTTTGCGGTAATTCTCATGATGGCTTTGGGAACGTTGGTCTTTATCGGAATAATCACCTGGATTACACGATCGCTGACCAGGGCCCTGAAAAAAGGAGTTGTTTTTTCTCAGGAGATATCCCAAGGGAATTTATCCACTGACCTCGATGTAAATCAGCAGGATGAGATTGGACAATTGGCGGATTCGCTAAAAACAATGTCGCAAAAATTATGTGAGATTATTTCCAATATTTCCACAGGTGCCAATAGAATCCAGTCAGCCAGTCAGCACATGAATACAGCCTCTGAGAATATTGCCCATGAAGCCAGTCAGCAGGCTTCATCTACTGAGGAACTTTCGGCAACAATTGAGCAAATGATGTCGAATATTGAGCAAACCACCGAAAATGCCAAGCAAACCGAAAAAATAGCATTGAATGCCAGCCGCGAAATTGAAACCGGCAACAGGCTCACCGAAGATGCAGAAAAAGGCATGAAAGCCATTGATGGTAAAATTAAAATGGTTACTGATATTGCTTTTAAAACCAATTTGCTGTCGTTGAATGCAGCAGTTGAAGCCGCCCGCGCAGGACAGCATGGGAAAGGTTTTGCAGTGGTAGCTGCAGAAATTAAAAAACTGGCAGAGCAAAGCCGCAATGCTGCACAGGAAATTACCGCGCTCACCAAAAAAGGGGTGGGTCTTTCAGAAGAATCCAGATCAAAACTCAGCCATATTGTCCCCGAAATTAACCGTACTTCCAAGCTGGTGCAGGAAATTGTGTATTCCGCCACCGAACAGGAGGCCGGTGCCAATCAGGTGAACATGGCCATCCAGGAGTTGAGCAAGATTGCCCAGCAAAATGCATCCTTTGCAGAAGAGCTCACACAAAGTGCAGGCGAACTATCCGAACAGGCCAGCCAGTTATCCGACCTGGTTAGTTTTTTCAAGGTCACAAAAAACCGATCGCAAACAGCAGGTCAACGACAATTGGAAAACCAATATCCGGATAGAAATTTTACCCGCTAAACATTTGCTATGATGACCTGTTAGTCATTTTTTTTGCGAATTGCTATGAATAGCAATACCCAGCCCGCAATGAAACTGATTCCTCCGAGCGGTGTAATAGCCCCGATCCAGCGAATACCCGTAACAGCCAGCACATAAAGGCTTGCCGAAAAAAGAAGGATACCCAGGCCCAGCAGCAGGGCGGACCAGTTGAGCAGTCTGGAAGGCGAGTTTAACGATAATATACCAACGAGCAGCAAACCCAGGGCATGGTAAAAATGGTACTCCACTCCTGTGTTATAGGTTTGCAAAAGGTCGGCTGTTAATACGGATTCGAGTGCGTGCGCCCCGAAGGCACCTATGGCAACAGCGAGTGCAAGAAGAACAGCAGCCGCTGAAATGATTGTTTTTTCCATCAGATACTTTATTTGCGATTACATATCATGATTCATGCTTTGCTTCTGTTTAAAATGCTGATCGTAAACCTCTTTATTAGTGCTGATTCTTCGGGTTTGCTGTTTGCTATGAATAAGGTAAGCGCGGCCAATGCTTCATTAGAAATAACCGGTTCTCCATGATCTTTCATCAACGCATTATTTTGTTCCAGAAAATATATAAAGCAGGCTGCTGCAATTCGTTTATTACCATCAACGAAAGAATGGTTTTTGGTAATAAAATAACGGAGGTTAGCGGCTTTTTCTTCAATGGTTGGATATAAATCCTCGCCATCAAAGCTTTGACGGATTTGATTGATTGAGCTTAAAAAACTATCATCTTTTGGTTTGGAAAAAAAGTCGGTTTGAAATTCAGAATGCATTTCCACGATGAGCTTCATATAATCCTCATAGCCGGGATATACAGCCAACTGTCTGGAAATTCCGGATACATCAAGTTGTTGATGGTCGAAGTCGTCAAGTAATTCAAGGCCTTTTGAGAAGATATGGAACACCTGATCATGCTGCTCAACTGATGCTTCTTTCAGGGCTCGGCCAATAATTCTGATTCCCGTCTTTAAAAATCTCACTTCCTGTTGCTTTTGGGCCAGTCTTCTCTCATTGATCGCGTATCCCTGAACAAGATACGCTTTTAATCGTTGTGTGGCCCATTGTCTGAATTGCGTTCCTTGCCTGGATTTTACACGATATCCTACAGAAATAAC
>CAYNDN010000818.1:0-2149 GCA_964395075.1 uncultured Lentimicrobiaceae bacterium
ACGCCAACATACATCTACGGCCAGTTTGATGAAACTGATTATTGGTACTGGGCAGTGGGTTTAGGGAAATGTGATGAATATCAGGGGCAATATCTTGGTGAAGATGCAACAACAGTGCTTGAATACCGCATTAACCACCCACTGGTGTCATATCCACCAGGAACATATTTTATTCCCGACACTTATACCAGCTGGATATATCCATATGATTACGAAGACTCAAACAGTCCGAATGGATATTACAGGCTATTCAATTGGGAAGGTCCAAATTACCCCCAGGAGGAACCCTGTTTTTCACCTGATGACATGATGTATTATTTATATGATGGAGTGCATTATATAATGGAAGACAATAAACCTACAGGTAAGTTTTTAACACTTGGTGAAGTAAACTGGAATATTCAATCCTATGGAGGAATAATTTACAATCATTCTGTGAAATTCACGTATGGGAACAAATATGTTTCAGGTGATCCATCAGAAGACTTATGAAAATTATAATTGTTCGTAATCAAAGTTGTGGCTACATAGCAGCCACAGCTTTTTAATTTTTTTTCTTATGAAGTTGTTTCTTTTAGTGGTTTCTATATTGTTGGTACAATTAACTTATAGTCAAAATACTTTTATATTGAAAATTAAAACCAAGCAAACTGACATTGCATGGGATATTATGCAATTGGAAAATAAAAGTTTTGTACTAATTGGTGACAAAGAAGAGATTCCATATGTTACTTCAACCGGGATTGTTTATCTAATCAACAATGAAGGTGATATATCCGACAGTTTAGAATTAATAAAACAAGATACATCTGTTTTTTTACATGCTGTTGATACAATGCACAAAAATATTTCAATAATAGGTACACTACGTTACGGAAACGAACCAAATTTTACTATGGGAACCATTATCCTTACCCTTGATCAAAATTTACAGTTCGTAAGTGAGCAAATAATACCATTGCCTAAGGATTATGATTTCATTTTTAGTCAATATGTAAAACGCAATTCAAACACAATCTTTATTGCCGGAGATGCAAATCATAAAGAATTTCAAGAGTATTCACATGATCTGTTTATTTACCAGATTAACACCACTAATAATGAAATTAACTCAACATTTTTGTTAAAAGAGAATATACAATTAGCCCAGGGATTCCTGGTTTTGCCTAATAAACAGGGATACTGTATATTTTCTATGGGGGGATGGGGCTCCCCCCCCGGATATTCTTCAGGTTATTACACTGTTTTTGACAATAATTTGAATTATATCGAAACAGACTCATTGCCTGGTGATTTACATTCTGAAAATTACGCAGTTAATCTTAATCAAGAGGAATATCTAATAGCTGGACGGGAATGGGTAGCTGTAAATTTATACGGTGATAATGAACTTCGAAGCGTATTATACAAAATGGAATACCCGAATATTCCTATAAAATCATTTGAATACCACATGGGAATAGATACATTGTCATTTCCTGCATATAAAAGTTTCGACACATCAAATACCTCGATGATTTATTTTTCAGGCACAGCCAATGTAATACCCCAGGAATTCCCTTATCAGGATGATCCTTCCTGGATTTTTTTGTCAAAACTTGACAACGAGCTGAATCATGTATGGACGCAGTTTTATGGAGGTGATATGTTCTACCAGGTTTACTCAATTAAATCAACACTCGATGGTGGTGCCATTATGGCCTGCAGAACTTATGATTACCTCACACAAGGCCTTGAGCATGATCGTTGGCACAGGGGAAGAGTCCGTCGGCCTCACCGTTCAGGATGCCATTGTATATCCCAACCCTGGCAGCGAATTTCTAAATGTTCAGTCGGGGCCGCAGATCAACGGTGCTTTGTTTGAGCTTTTCGACATTAACGGAAACCTTGTTTTGTCAACCACGCTCAACGAACGGATGGAAACGATAAACACCAGCGCTATTCTGCCGGGCACTTATCCCTACCGGGTCACCTATCAAAACAAAATTGTGGCAAACGGAAAGTGGGTGAAGCAATAGGTTGCTTTTGATGTAATAAATCACCACCTCGCGGGGTGTGGTTTCAAGCATTGTTTTTATTCAACTGTCATTTAAAAGCTTATCTACTCCCGGTAGCTTTCTGAGTTCTTCCTGCGTTGACATGGTGCGAT
>CAYNDN010000819.1:0-2143 GCA_964395075.1 uncultured Lentimicrobiaceae bacterium
AACTATGATTCAATTCTTTAGCTCCACGCCCTAAAGGACGTGGTAATTGATCTCTTTTTTTGTGAATAATGTAGGTTAGAAAATAATCATTGATATTTGTGAACAGGTCAGGTTAGTTTTTACCGAAGCTTCTTCAACAAATCCGGTAATTGTCGTACAGCAGCCATTTCACGCCATTTTTTACGTGCATCATCCACAGGAGCTCCAAAATAAACTTTGCCGTCTCCCTCAATGGTTTTATCAACAGCAGAGGTGGCCAGGATGATTGCTCCTTTTTTGATCACAATATCTTTATTTACAGAAACCCTTCCCCACAAAATCACATCATCCTCAATTATTGTTACACCTGCAATGGCGGCATGGGCTCCAATCAGGCAGTTCTTCCCGATATAGGTATCATGCCCAATCTGGCAGTGATTATCTAATTTTGTTCCATCATCAATAATGGTGTCACCGGATACTCCCCGGTCGATGGCACATAATGCTCCTATTTCAACGCGATCCCCTATTATTACGTTTCCACAGGATTCCAGTTTGCGATATCCGGCAGGCTTTCGCTGAAAATAATAGGCATCGGCGCCTAAAACTGAATTGGCATGGATGATCACATCATCACCAATTTCCACATGATCGTAAATACTTACATTGGCGTGAATGATGCAGTTTTTTCCAATTTTGACGTGATTTCCAACAAAGGCTGTGGGCTGAATTACAGTACCCTCACCTATTTCTGCAGATGGGCTGACATTGGCAGTAGCAGGTTCAAATGCCCTGAAACGTTTCACCAAAGCCACATATCCCGCAAACGGATCATCTGAAATCAACAAACCTTTTCCCTCCGGGCAATCCACTTTTCTATTTATCAGGATAGTGGTTGCATCTGAGTTCAGTGCTTTATCATAATATTTTGGATGATCAACAAAAGTAAGGTCTCCGGGTTCAACCTTATGAATTTCGTTGATGCCTCTAACTATGTGGTTTTCATCCCCAACCATTACGGCACCAATCATATTGGCGATTTCGCGAAGAGAATACTGTCTGTCAAATTTCATTACTATATGGTTAACATGTTTATTTCAGGTAAAAAATAAGACCCAAACCTGCTGATTTGAGTCTTCTTATGATGCGAATTTCCGGATTAACTTTTAACGCGTTCCTGGTAACTTCCTGTTCTTGTATCAACACGGATCACTTCATCGGTATTGATAAAAAGGGGCACCTTCACCACTGCACCTGTTTCGAGGGTAGCATCTTTGAAAGTGTTGGTTGCTGTATTTCCTTTTTCACCCGGTTCTGTATAGGTAACCTTTAGTTCAACATTTGCGGGTAACTCGCAAAGCAGGGGGGTTTCGGTTTCAGCATGGTAAATAATGTCGGCAATTGCGCCTTCCTTTAAAAATTGTGCTGCTTCAATCAGGCTTTCTTCGATAAAGGTTTGCTCAAAAGTTTCGGCGTTCATAAAATGATAATCCTGCCCATCCTTATATAAAAACTGATACTGGCGTCTTTCAACACGCTGTACATCAACCTTAACACCTGCGTTAAAAGTATTTGGCAGCACTTTTCCGGTTTTTATATTCTTAAGTTTTGTACGAACAAAAGCCGAGCCTTTTCCAGGTTTAACATGCTGAAATTCAACAATCGAATATAGTTCGCCATTAAAATTAATTACCAGGCCATTTTTAAAATCTGCTGTTGTTGCCATAATTAGTCAATAATATTAATTATTTAAATTAGAATCTTTGTTTTTTATGTTTTACCCTCTGTTTCTGTCCAGTTTGCCATATCCTTTCATCAGCCCCCTGGTTGATCTCTGGATGAATGCCAGAATTTCGTCACGATCTGGTGTAGCCGGAACATCAGCTTCAATGATTGAGGTAGCCTGCGACACATTGTAACCTTTTAGATATATCATGCGATAAATATCCTGAATAGCATTTATCCTTTCGTTAGAGAAACCACGCCGGCGCAAACCTATGGAGTTTACGCCCACATACGACAGCGGTTCGCGTGCACCTTTTGTAAAGGGCGGAACATCCTTACGCACCAGCACACCACCCGAAAGGAAGCTATGAGCTCCAACCTGCACAAACTGATGGATGGCTGTCATACCACCGATAATTGCCCAGTCGTTGATAACAAT
>CAYNDN010000820.1:0-2138 GCA_964395075.1 uncultured Lentimicrobiaceae bacterium
TGGTTTTCGGACTTTCTTCCAGGTAGTAAGTAAAAACGGCACCGAATTTCGGATTATCCGCAGTATAATACATCGATCCCTGGCCGTAGCGGCCACCGGTTTCAACAAAAAGCAATGCATCCTTTACCGGGAACAAGTGTGCTTTTGTAGAATCTATCATTTCTGCAGTGGCCGTTCGCAACGGGGTATAATCTTCCATAATGTAGAATCCACGTCCGAACGTTGCCACAACGAGGTCGTTTTCTCGCTCCTGGATAACCAGATCTTTCATCGCAATATCAGGTATTCCGGCAGAAAGCTCTGTCCAGGTTTTGCCGCCGTCGTTGGTAAAGAACACATTGAATTCCGTACCAACAAAAAGCAAATCTTTATTTACGTGGTCTTCAACAATGGTGTGTACGGTTTCATCTTCAGGCAGGTCTCCGGTAATGGAAGTCCAGGTCTGTCCTTTATCAGTGCTTTTGAGGAGATAGGGTTTAAAATCATCGCTTTTAATATTGTCGAAGGATGCGTAAACCACATTTTCGTTATAGCGTGATGGTAGCAGGTCGCTCACGTATGTATATTCGGGAACACCCGGGAAAGATGTGATTTTTCGCCAATTTTCGCCGGCATCTTCTGAAACCTGGATCACGCCATCATCGGTACCAACATATAATAAATCTTCTTTTACCGGAGATTCTGCAAGTGAAACAACTGTTCCCCATTGCGAGGTGGATACGTCTTTTACCACTGCATTTGAAGGCCAGTATTTACCCATAACCTTAAACTGGTTCCGGTCTTCATCGCGGGTAACGTCATCGCTGATCACTTTCCAACTGTTGCCTCTGTCGTCACTTCTGAAAACCTTATTGGCGGCTATGTATAGCCTTGTTTTGGAGTGTGGGCTCAGGAAAAACGGTGTGTTCCAGTTCCAGCGGTAAGTGAGTTCGTCTTTTCCGGGCTCAGGTTTTATTTTAATTCGCTCGCCTGATTTCTTGTCAAATCTGAAAATATTTCCATACTGATATGCTGAATATACAATATCCGGATTGTCTGGCTCGATAGCCTGGAAAAATCCATCCCCGCCAAGGGTTACCACCCATTCATCGCTGTTAACGCCGCTTCTGCTGGTGTTGCGCGAAGGTCCTCCCATGCTGTTATTGTCCTGCGTTCCGCCGTAAACCCAGTAAAATGGTTCGGTGTCGTCCACGTTTACGCGATAATATTGTGTGATGGGGAGGTTGCTTTTGTGAATGTAGTTGCTGCCTCCATCATAAGTTTCATAGATACCACCGTCTCCGCCAATCATGAAATGGTCCGAATCTTTGGGGTCGATCCACATGGCGTGATCGTCAACGTGCCTGGCCTTAAGCCCAACCCGGTTCCATGTTTTTCCACCATCAACGGTTACTTTTGTAACTGTTTCGAGCGAATAAACTTTTTCAGGATCGTTGGGATCACAAACAATCTCATTATAATATTGCCCGCTGGAGTGGTGGTCGCTGCGTTTCGACCAGCTTGCCGCACCGTTTGTGCTTCTGAAAAATCCGCCCTTGCCGTCCTGTGCTTCCATGATCAGATAGATATAATCAGGATTTGCCGGAGAAATTGCCAGCCCCATGCCGCCAATATGAACGCCCGGAAGCCCTTTCATGGCTTTATTCCAGGTTTCGCCGCCATCGGTGGATTTGTAAACTGCCGATTCAGGACCTCCGCCAATCTTGGTAAAGCCTGTTCTGCGGCGCTGCTCCGATGTTGCATACATGATGTTGCAATCCCTTGGATCCATCACAATGTCGTTCACCCCTGTATTTTCGCTGATTTCCAAAACCTTTTTCCAGTTTTCGCCGCCATCGGTTGTCTTATAAAGTCCGCGATCACCACCAGGCCCCCAGGCTGAACCTTCAGCCGCTACAAAAACAACTTCAGGATTTTTGGGGTGAATAATAATTTTGCCGATTTGGCGGGACGAATCCAGTCCCATGTGTTCCCATGAATTGCCGCCGTCCAGCGATTTGTAAACACCGTTTCCATATCCCAGGGCACGTTGGTGATTATTTTCACCTGTTCCAAGCCAAACGATATTATGGTTTGAAGGTGCGATTTCGATAACGCCCATGGCATAGGCCTTATGGTTGTCGAAAATGGGTTTGAAT
>CAYNDN010000821.1:0-2138 GCA_964395075.1 uncultured Lentimicrobiaceae bacterium
GCGGTGATACCATAGGAGTAGTTCCTGAAGGACGATTCCAACATAAGATTCTCGTCCCCTTCCTTTTAGGTGCTTGTACGGTTGAAAGTATTATTGAAAAAAAATCGGTAACGATTACAGAAACTGTTGCTGTTGTTAAAGATGAGATAAATAATATACACGAGTTAAAACTTGCCTTTAGACATCCAGTAAAAAATCCTATTCCATTCAAAGAACGCACCATTCCGACAGAAACCATTTCAACTGGAGTGCGTGTCATTGATTTATTGGCACCGGTAGGTTATGGAGGAACAGTTGGCAATCCCGGCCCATTTGGTGCAGGAAAAACAGTCATGCAGCATACGCTCTGTAAATATGCTGTTGCTGATATTATAATAATGGCAGCTTGCGGTGAACGTGCCGGAGAAGCGGTGGAGGTGTTTAAAGATTTTGCAGAATTGGAAGATCCTACAACGGGAGAGTCTCTGATGAATCGTATGTGTATTTTCGGTAATACCAGTTCAATGCCCGTAGCTGCACGTGAAGCCAGTGTGTTTATCGCACTTACCGTAGGCGAATACTATCGTTATCAGGGATATAATGTAATCATGCTTGCCGATTCCACATCTCGCTGGGCACAGGCTTTGCGAGAACGAAGCGGACGACAAGGTGACATTCCAGGTCCAGAGGCTTTCCCGATGGATATTCCCGACCAGATAAAAGGGATGTATCAGCGAGCAGGTGCCGATGCGAAAACGGGTGGTTCTTTAACATTCATTGGGACGGTATCTCCAGCAGGTGGTAACTTTCAAGAGCCAGTAACCCAAGCGACTATGGATGCAACTGGTGGTTTTTGGGGATTGTCACAAGATAGGGCTGATGCCAAAAAATATCCTGCCATTGATCCGCTGGTTTATACCACATCGGTTTACGATAGTTTTATATCGCAGGATGATAGAAACAAAATGCTGGCAACACTTCAAGAAACGAACGGAATCGACCAAACCATCAGCACGATTGGTCTTAAAAAAGTACCCATCGACAAGTACATCCTTTTCCAAAAAGGATTGACGATTGATGTCTGTGTATTACAGCAAAATGCTTTTCACCATGTAGATGCCTGTACACGACCGAAAAGGCTTAAAATCATAAATACGGCTGTTCAGGATTTAATTGATTCGACGATAAATTTTACGCAAGACGATAAAGAAGACGATGAGTTTAAACTATTTATAAAAAATAAATTTGATAATCTCCGCCAATGGTGGAAAGAGTGGAATGAGAGGGCTGAATCTGACGAGGAGTTGGCACAACTTCCAAAGGAAATTAATCAATTTATTCAGCAAAAAAATAGTCAATAATGATTAGAAAAGAAATTAGCAGAATCAGCGAAATTGGTAAGGCGCTCATTTCTGTCGAAGGAAACCCAGGTGTATCGTTGAATAACATAGTTGAATTACTGAATGCAGATAATAACCAGAGTATTTCATTTGCTAATGCAATAAACATTAGTGAAAATACGACTACTTTTCAGGTATTTAGTGGCACACAGGGATTAAGTACTCGTACCCGAATACGAATGCACGAAAAACCGATGACGGTTGGATTTTCTGAAAATATGCTGGGTCGGAGTTTTGACGGGGTAGGTGACGTTTCAGATAATGGACCAGAAATTATTTATGATAAGCAGCTTTCAACCCGATTAGACACCTTAAACCCTACGGTGCGCTTAGTACCTAAGCAACCCATGTGGACAGGTGTACCGATGATTGACGTTTTTAATACTTTAGTAAAGTCACAAAAAATTCCCGTCTTTGCAGGCCCTACGGAACCCTACAATAAGTTGCTTTCGCAAATTGCAAAAGGTGCTCAAGTCGATGTCATTATTTTTGCAGGAATTGGTTTAAAATTCGATGAATATCAATATTTTAAGAATGAGTTATCCTCATCGGGTAACATGGACAAAACCATCATGTTTACGCACCTTGCTGGCGAGCCTCAAATTAAAGGATTGATGCTACCCGATACAGCATTGAGTGTAGCAAGGGAATTTGGTGATCAAGGCAAAGATGTACTCGTACTGCTTACAGATATGACGAATTGGTCGAATATTCTTAGAAATGTTGCCAATTATCAAGATATGATTCCTTCTCTTCAAG
>CAYNDN010000822.1:0-2135 GCA_964395075.1 uncultured Lentimicrobiaceae bacterium
GATGCCGATCGCTGGGTGGCCTCACAGTTTGCCATCGAACTTTCCAATGGAAAATCCTATGAGTTAGTAGCTGTTTCTGCATCCGGCGACCCATTGGGTGAATGGCATCGCTACGCATTTGAATTTGACGATTTTAATGACTATCCAAAAATGGGTGTTTGGCACGATGCTTATTACTGCACATTCAACTTTTTTGATGGCGGATTTATTGGCGGTGGCGTTGCAGCTTTCGAACGCGATAAAATGCTGGCCGGCGACCCTGAAGCAAACATGGTTTTCTTTGGGCCTCCGTCAAACCCACTGACCTATAGTTTACAACCTGCAGATTTTGATGGCCAGATGCCTCCCGAAGATGCGCCAAATTATGTGGCAACCATGAATATTTATGGCAGTCAGCAAATGGATATTTTTGAATTTGATGTGGATTGGGAAACACCTTCAAATTCAACCTTAACACTGGCCACGACTATTGATCCTGGATATTTTAATCCGGAATTCAATGGTGGTATAGCACAGCCTGGCACGAACAACCGTTTGGCAACATTATCACAAATGCTGATGTACAGGCTGGCCTATCGCAATTTTGATGACTACGAAGTAATGGTGGCCAATCACACTGTGAATGTGGGAGGAAACAGGGCCGGGATAAAATGGTATGAATTACGCAAAGAAACCGGTGGACAATGGGAAATCTACCAGCAGGGTGTTTATGCCCCCGATGATGGTTTAAGCCGCTGGATGGGCAGTATTGCCATGAACGCCGAAGGAACCATCGCTTTGGGATATTCTGTTTCCAGCAGCAGCCATTCCCCTTCAATTCGCTATACAGGAAGGCCTGCAAACGCTCCGTTGGGTGAAATGACCTACGATGAAATTGAGGCCGTTACAGGTACCGGAAATCAAAGCAATATCAACCGCTGGGGCGATTATGCCAATCTCGATGTTGACCCGGTGGATGACACCACATTCTGGTTTACTACCGAATATGTAAATAACGCCTGGAAAACCCGGGCATTTTCATTCAATTTTGCTCCACTTGTTGCTCCAACAGTTTATGCAGGTGAAGATGGCACTGTTTGTCAGGATACTGTATGGGTTGCCGAAGGTGAAGCCACCTATGCCAAATCGCACTTATGGTCAAGTTCAGGAGATGGAATTCTTCCTAATCCCCAAAATTTAAGGGTGGTTTATTTCCGTGGGCCGCAGGATTTGGCGAATGGCGGTTTCTGGCTTAAACTTACAGTTGATGGATACGAGCCCGGCGTTCAGGTAGCCGACAGTATCTATGTGGCCATCACATACACACCTGATGTGGATGCCGGAAATGATACAACGATTTCTGTAAACTCAATTTTCCAGACAAATGCTTATGCTGAAAATTACGAATACCTGGAATGGGCTACCTCCGGAGATGGCACTTTTGCAGACCCGGCAGCCATGAATACCGAATATGCACCCGGCCAGCAGGATGTCGCCAATGGTGAAGTACAGTTAATACTTTATGCCGCACCCAATGATCCCTGCTCCTATGGGGATGATGATGCTGTGGCGGTAATCCTTGACCCAACACTGGCTATAAATTACCTGAATTCAGCTTCAGGATTTGAAATCAGCCCCAATCCTACAAAAGGCCAATTTACAGTTTCTCTTGATCAGATAAATGAAGTTTCAACCTTGCAAATTGTAAATGCAGCAGGTGATGAAATATTTACCGAAAAAATTAGCGAAAGTAATTATCAAAGAAATTTTGATTTCAGGTATCAGCCCAGGGGCGTTTATATCATTAAGATAAATACAGGCAGAAATGTGATTTCTAAAAAAGTACTTATTCAATAAAAACCGGTTCTACTACCATTTTTCTGGGTAACATTCTCATTACTGATTAGTGTATGATTTCAAAAAGTAGGCAGTAATAGTAGTAAAATGGGCACTGCCGACTGTGGACTGCCGACTGACGGCCTTATGTGTGTTTTTCTGTATGATCTTCCACAAAATTTGTAGTAGTACCCATTTTTTTCTTTTCACACAGCCTGTGAAAGACGTGGTAATCTATTTTCTGTTTGTGATAAATGCAGACTAATTAGCCCCTATGTTTGTAATTTGAAAAGTTCCTGGGACTATATTAACTTAGCCCC
>CAYNDN010000823.1:0-2134 GCA_964395075.1 uncultured Lentimicrobiaceae bacterium
GCCGCGCCGGCACACAATTCATTAGATGGCAATGACTCACCATTTTCTGTAGTTTCAGTAACGGTGTAGCAGTATGTTTCTCCAAGCATCACATCCGTATCGGTGTAATTGGTTTCGGAAACTTCCGCAATTTCAACACCATCTCTGTAAACATTGAATGTTGAAGAAGCATCGTCCTTCAAACATCTTACACTGTATGCATCAGATTTGCTAACGTTAAACCCAGTCAGGATTCCTGCTGAAAATAATATTTGTTTATAAACGCCATTGGTTGGTGAGACCTCATCCGCTGTCCAGTAAATACTATTGTATCCCCTGGTTACAAACGAATCGTCAACATTACTGCGATATCCAGATGGCAAAGCAGTGAATCCGCTATTGT
Source organism: uncultured Lentimicrobiaceae bacterium (assembly GCA_964395075.1). Classification (GTDB taxonomy): domain Bacteria; phylum Bacteroidota; class Bacteroidia; order Bacteroidales; family 4484-276; genus SABY01. The sequence continues at coordinate 383 of CAYNDN010000823.1, forward strand.
TGGTTGCTCCGGCATTTGGCAATTCCCAGCGTGGATGAGGATCAGGAACAGTGCGGGTACTCTTCATTGCACCGCCGGCCAGCGCCAATCCGCCGAGGCCATCCCTTAAAATATCCCACTCTGCCTCAGTTGCATGATGCCATCCATCAGGACAGGCTGTTAATGCAGCGGGCCAATTGTAAAGCACACCATAATTCTGATAGTTTTCAGTGGCCTTAGCCGCAGCAACATCAGTTCCCTGATAATCATAAACATAATACAATGGATCAGTTTCAGATTCCTCTGACGAAGGACTAACAGCAGGCAGATACCTGAGTGATTCTTTCATCCAGCACTGACCGTTAATTTCAACGGTTTCGTACATTTCCCCGTCACGTGGATCGGTAACCATATCACCACATTCAAAACGGGTCAGGTTATTGCTTTCCCATTCCAGGTAAACAGATTCACCCTGTTGTTCGGCAATAGTTAAAGTAGGCGGGAATGAAAAATCACAACTTGAAGTAAATGTGAAGAATTCACCTGCGGCGGGTGCTCCACCTGCAACGAAGCTGTCGAGTACATTACCTGCAGGATCAACGATTTCAAATCCGCATTCGTAATCATAGCTTCCTTCAGTCCATACAAGCGAGGTCTCAAGGCCATCGCAAAGTGTAACCACAGCAGATCCGGCAGAACCCGAAGCGAGTGTAAAGTCTCCGATTGCTGCACCATCCTGCACTATGGTTACTGCAGCTCCGTTCCATCCGTCACCCCAGCTATCAGTGAAATTGAGTGTGTAATCACAACCCATTTCACAAAGCATGGTAGCGCAGAGTTCGTTGGATTCGGGAGTTTCAAGGCCCTCCTCAACGACCTGGGTAACAGTGTAGCAGTATTGGGTATCCGGCATGATGTCGGTATCTGTATAGGTATCGAAATAGGTTTGTGCGATTTGATCGCCATCACGTAACACGTTGTAGTAAGTTACGAAGGTTTCGGTGCACTCCCATGAAGCCACGTAATTGTTTTGCACTCCACAAGGATAACCTGTAAATACGCCAGGTGCGACAAAGAAGTAGTATGTTCCCGGCATAAGGGTTAGTTCAAGGGCTAAATCTTCACATGGATCTGCTGATCCAAATGGAGAAATAGAGCCTGTTGTATTATCGCATCCAGGCTGACCCGGAACGATTTGTTCAATCAAACCACCAATCACAGGAAATTCTGCGGTAACAGTAAATGAAACAACCTTTGGCTCGGTAATTACCAGTTCAAACCAATCTGTATCGCGATAGTTACTTCCTTCAAAAGAGAATGTACTGGCAGTGCCACAAATAGTTTCTCCACAACTTACTGAAGTAAATACAGGAACTTCGGCGTTACAACCACCATTATAGGTATCAACATACTCATCGCCAGGACATGGTTCAGGATCAACGATAGCTCCCGGAGGACAATCCACTACACATTCAGAAGCACCTGTAATTTCTAATTCGTAGTTACCGGAAGCAGTACCAAATCCATAAACTTTAGCATACCAGGTTTCTCCTGCACTCATAGGTCCGGTGGTGATCAGAGATTGTGTGCCGCAATTATCATCGTTGTAGAATGCATAGCTTGCATCATCGCAGGCATACCATACTTCCAGTTTGGTATCGAAGTCGGAATTGCAAAGTGATACATCTACCGAGCCGAAACCTTCTCCGGCTGTAAAGCTGTACCAAACAGCACCGCCTGATTCGATGGAACCGGTTTGAGGAACATCATTTA
>CAYNDN010000824.1:0-2124 GCA_964395075.1 uncultured Lentimicrobiaceae bacterium
GCATTCGAGATTGTATTGTTCATGATAATTTTCTCCTTCTGGATTTGAGTGAAATCATGTTAATTTTCATGTTTAATTATAGCATAAAACTGTGTTTTGCGCAGCAATTTTTTATGATTTTTACTGGCTTCTTAACTAAACGGCATTGACCCCATACTACCCCTTGGCTTTTGCTTGCCAACCAACGGACTCGACATGCCATGAAAACACTTGTCGATCCCGATCTTGCCTGTGGCGCCCCAGATCACAACATAGGCGCTTGGTTATTGTGGATGCAGGGGCAATCTTATGATCAAAATTCAGGAGTTGGCTGCCAAGCAAATCTCGATGATTCGAAAGAGGATGGTCGTTTAACTGATAAACAACTCCGTTACATCGCCTATACATCGTGGATAAATGGTGCACAAGGAGCTATGTTTTGGGAACTGTCCAAATCTGATCCTGATATGTTTGCAAGAGCGAGGAGGATATCTCATGAAGCATTTCTACTCAGAAAATATTTGCTAGAACCTGATGCGGGAATCAACGCCACCATCACGAGTTTACAAGCTGATGATGAAACGGCCCAATTCATTATCAAAAAAAATCCAAATTTTGCCCCCAATTCCACCCACAAATCTAAGGTTATGTTGATGGTTTGTAATAATTCAGATAGGGAAACCAGCCTTTGGGTGCAATTCCCACAAGATCAACAGATTGATTTTTCAACGGTACAGGGTATTAATCTATTCTATTATTGGTCGTTTACAGAAGACTCGGTCAATAATCGTATCGGTGTTGGAATAGCGGGTAGTGATGGGCGTTCATTCACTTTCAAAATTAAAGCGGACTAACTTTAATTTGAATAAGGAGAAGTTATCATGAAAATAACCCTTCAATTCGCAACAATTCTTTGCTTAATTCTCGTTCACAATGTCAGCTTCGCTCAATCGCAACTTGAGTCAGGAAAAGTGGTTATTCAACCAATCAAGCCAATCACACGAGAGTTGCCTGTATTTTCTCAAGATGAATCCGATATTCCAATACCCGGTATTCGGAGTTTCAAATATATTGACACCAATTTAGACGGTACGGTGCTAGTGACAAGTCATAAGACCTTTCTACTCAATCCGCAAAGGAATGCAGTGGTTTCAATTTTGAATGGAAAACTTCCCTCTCCGAATCCTAATATTAGACAATTCAATATTAGCTATGCAGGCGATAAGGTTGCATATATCGGTGAAAACCCAACACATAATTTTGTTCACATCGCCAACCCTGTCACCAAGGAAAGCATAACCACGTTTAGTGCACAAAAAGCAAGTGTGGTCGATGGCATAATTTTTTTGGATGCCAATGCCGAATTAAGACGATTAGCTTATACTTACAGCTCCGGCTCTCAATTTAGGGGATTGGTGGTGTTGAACTATGCGAACGGAAAAATCAATAAAGCCCTTGAAGTCACCCGCAACAGCGAAGATGAAAGTCCTTATGAAACGTTGGATAACATTAGGATTTCTGATTCAGGAAACAATATTTTTTATAGTGCTTCATGGCAAATTTCAATCCCGACAGAAGAGGGCAAACGCACGACAGCATATACAGGCGGCATATTTGAACTTTCGTATGAAAATGGTGAATGGATTGGGCCAACCCAAATTGAACCTGAGGGATTTTCGGCCGCCAGACCTATAGGTGTTGCCAAAGATGGTACAATGTTGTTATTGGAACAATTTCGTTCTCCGTCAGGAATTTTTATTATGTATCGAACCGAAGAAGGCTGGTCAGCCCCGTTTACATTTATAGAAGATCCTTCATCAAGTTTCAACAAATATACAATTTCCACAGACGGAAAGGTGATTGCGGCCTCTGAAGCACGCCGTCCCTTGCCTCCACCACGAAGCGACGCCCCGATCTTTTTTGATATCAATGTTTATTTTTATGACGAAACCGCTCCCAATATGTATCGACGCAAACAATTAACCAATGATAATGTGTTTCTTCAAGGACAGCATCTACTAAGCCGAGATGGAACCCGTTTGTTTTGGAAACCGGAATGGGTGCAATCAGCCGTTCAGCTGCCAGGAAATTAAATTGTCAACTCTCTGTAGTAACAACTCAATATTAGGCTTTATTATTATGGTT
>CAYNDN010000825.1:0-2118 GCA_964395075.1 uncultured Lentimicrobiaceae bacterium
ATGAGTTGCTTCAACGATTCTATCCCGATCGTCAGATGGTTATCCATGTAATTTTCAGTAACTACCCTGTCACTGCTTTCGGTTTTAACACCTGTTGAGATCATGGGCTGATCGGATACCAGCAATAAAGCCCCTGTTGGGATTTCGTTGGCAAAACCAACAATAAAAATGGTAGCGGTTTCGAGGTCCACGGCCATGGAACGGGTTTTACGCAAATGCTTTTTAAATTTATCATCATGTTCCCACACGCGCCTGTTGGTAGTATAAACAGTACCAGTCCAGTAATCGTTGTTGTGCTCCCGAATGGCAGTTGAAATGGCTTTTTGAAGACTAAATGCCGGGAGTGCCGGCACTTCGATGGGAAAGTAATCGTTAGAAACGCCATCACCGCGGATGGCAGCAATAGGCAGGATCAAATCACCGAGTTGGTTCTTCTTTTTGAGGCCGCCACATTTGCCGAGAAAAAGAGCTGCCTTGGGCTGGATAGAGCTCAACAAATCCATAATAGTTGCGGCGTTGGCACTTCCCATGCCGAATTTAATCATGGTAATATCACCAGCGGTTGCACACGGCATCGCCCTGTCCATTCCAACAATTTCAACATTGTGCATTTCGGCAAACATATCGAGATATTTCTGGAAATTTACCAGCAAAATGTATTTCCCAAATGCTTCCAGCGGCAGTCCTGTGTAGCGTGGCAACCAGTTTTGTACAATCTCTTTTTTGGTTTTCATTGCATGTTGATTTGCCTGCAAAAGTAATTCAATCCACCCGATTATATGTATGTTTGCCACAACAATAATCAACAATGCAACCACTCGACTTGCCGGAATTCGATTTCAGAATCAGGAAACCGGGTCATCAAAAGGAAATTTTTGATTCGATCAGGAAAAAGTTCGTCGCCCTTACTCCCGAGGAATGGGTGAGGCAAAATTTTATCAGGTATTTGGTTGAATATAAAAATGTACCCCCATCGCTGATTGCTGTTGAAAAATCGCTTTCGCTAAACGAACGCATCAAACGTACTGACATTGTGATTTACGGTAGTGGTGCCAAGGCAAAGATGATTGTAGAATGTAAAGCCCCAACGGTAAAGATCACACAGTCAGTTTTTGAACAGATCGGAAGATACAATATGATACTTCAGGTTGATTACCTGATAGTTACAAACGGAATGGAGCATTATTGCGCAAAAATTGATTTTGCAAACAAAAGGTTTTCATTTCTTGAAGATATTCCGGATTACAAAGCGCTGAATTAACTGAGAACCTGCTGAAGTTTTTTTATATCTGCAGCTTTTTCGGTACTGCCCGATTGCTGGTAGGCAAACAACAAATTATTCAGCACGCGGCGAATTATGGTAACATTGTTGCAGGGCAGAAAATATTTGTCATCTTCTTCCAGATTCAATTGCATTAAAAACCGTTCGATTTCGCGTCGCGTAAAAACCGCTCCTTTATTTTTGGCGTTCAGATAAAACTGAACATCTTTTGATGTAATACTTTTTTGATCCTTGATCATACTCCCCATATAGGCCATCACAAACTCCTGAGGAAGGTTTATTCCATAAACAGGAATTTTAAGGCTTTGTGCCACAACCATATAAATAATGCTCAACGAAACAGCATTCCCTTTTCTGGATTCAAGCACATTGTTGATAAACGAATTGTTGGGCAAATACAGGTCTTTCTTGTTGGCTTTAAATCCATTTACATCAAAAAGAATGTGGTTGAGAACTTTAATTTTTTCTAGTGGAGTAAGGTTATTATTGAGTTCCAGCCATACATCCTGAATTATCTTTCCAACTTGAGTGATGATAGATTTTTGGTCGAGTTCGGGATATTGGTAATTAGCCACAAGGATATAGCCCTTGAGCAAATCGTGACTCATTGTTGTTTTCCACAGGCGAAATTCCTGCACAATGTGATCGAACTGAATTTGATGGATTATTGTTTCAATTCGATTTTGCAGATTGTTGTCCGCAGATCCGTCCCAGGCATTTTCGAGCACCGGAATGGCATCCATACCATAAGAAAATATTTTATCACGAACCCGGCCAAACATATTATCATCAGGTTCATCGAGCAAACTCACCAGGGCATCAAGTTCCGAATTTTT
>CAYNDN010000826.1:0-2117 GCA_964395075.1 uncultured Lentimicrobiaceae bacterium
TTCACATAAATATCAAAACAAAATCCTTCGATACCCATGATATGATCGCCGAGGTAGCCCTGGTCGCGGGCCTGTTCGATGGCGATGTTGAGGCGTTTGATTGCCAACGGGTATTCAGCACGGCAATAGATCACACCACCGGTAGCCCCTATGGCGTAAGCCCCGATGATCATCCCTTCGAGAACTGCATGTGGGTCGCCCTCCAGCAGTGAGCGATCCATAAAAGCACCCGGATCACCTTCATCGGCATTACAAATGATATATTTTTCTTTGGAAACGCTGTTTTTGGCAAAGCGCCATTTCATACCGGTTGGGAAACCTCCACCACCACGTCCGCGGATACCTGATTTTAAAACCATGTCGATCACATCTTCAGGTTTCATCTCTTCGTCGGCAATTTTTTTGATGGCTTCATAACCCTGGGCGGCTTCATATTCTTCGATGGATTCCGGATCGATGTACCCGCAATGGCGCAGTGCAATCTTTACCTGATCATCAAAAAAGCTGTGGTCTTTGGTTTCGAAAAGGTCTGTTTTTACCACGAGTTCCTTAACGGGCTCATGGTTTACCACGTGCTTCTCGATTACCTCAACTACGCGGTCTTCGTCCACATTACCATAAATGTACGATCCCGAGTCATCCACAATTTCCACCAGCGGCTCGCGGAAGCACATCCCGATACAACTGGTTTTTTTCAGCTCAATATCGAGGTTTTCCACCTCCCTGAGCTGTCTTATTTTTTCGTAGGTTTTATTTGCACCTGCGGCAATACCACAACTGCCCAGCCCTACGATGACTTTTGTCTTTTCCATATTTCTTGTTTTTATTTTCTGATTGAAAAATTTGGGGTGGGATTATTTGCCCTGTTCCTGAATGCGGATGTTTTTCACAATTTTCACCGCCTCGGCACCTGATAGTTTTCCGTAGGTGTTGTCGCCGATCATCATCACCGGGGCCAGAGAGCAGCATCCGAGGCAGGCCACCGATTCGAGGGTGAACAGGCGGTCTTCGGTGGTGCCACCGTCTTCAACTTTCAGTGCTTCCTGGAGGGCTTCAGTGATTTTGCTTGCATTCTGCACGTGGCAGGCTGTACCGTGACAAACTTTTACAATGTGCTTGCCCACAGGGTTGAGCCTAAACTGTGCATAAAATGTGGCAACGCCGTACATATCGCTGAGTTCTAGCCCGGTTTCTGCTGAGATTTTCTCGAATGCAACTGTGGGGATATAACCAAAAATGGCCTGGGTACCCTGGAGCAGGGGGATCATGTTCCCTTTCTTTCCATTATATTTTTCGATCAGGGGATCAATCAGAGAGAGATCAATTACATCCTGAGCGGTTTGTTCTTTCTGAACATTTATTCGTGCAATGCGCATGGTTTTTGATTTTTTATGAAGGACGTAAAAGTAAATATACTTTTTTCAGCTAACGGCTTGATTTTAAATTTAAAAGCGGTCTAAATTAAGATTATGAGGGGCGAATTGCAGCAGCCTGAAACCTATGCTTTTTGTGTTCAGGGAGTTGGCAATTTTAAAGGGGTAAATTGCCTGAAACAAGGGGAGTTATTTTATATTGATTCAAAATTAATTTGTAAGAAGAAGTTATTGGGTTACCGGGTTATTGAGTTTCTAATTAATCTGATTATTGGGACAAAGAAGGAAGTTTATGAAGTTTTGGTTTTTGGAGTATTGGAGGGTTGGGGGAATTGGTGCGATGGAATGGGAAACTGCCGGGGTCTGTATTTTTGGCAAATGCCATATTTTATAGTAATTGTAGATATCCCTGGGGGCAATCCCGGCAGGTTATAAAAAATCCCGGAACCAGCATGCCGGGATTTTATCGAATAGATTAAAATTTATTTAGTCTCACAGATTCTGACTAACGATTAACAAAAAACCATTAACCTTCTATGCCTCAACTTTCTTTGCTTTTCCTTTCTTCGCTTTTTGCTTGCTATTTCGCAAAGCAGTTAGCTTTTTATGCATGGCGTTGGCGGCAATCCTGCCTGCCCCCATGGCTTCAATCACAGTTGCCGATCCGGTTACGATATCACCGCCGGCATACACCCATGGCATGGTGGTTTCGTTGGTTTCATCATTTACCTCCACATATCCCCA
>CAYNDN010000827.1:0-2117 GCA_964395075.1 uncultured Lentimicrobiaceae bacterium
GGCAGGAAGAAAAAATGCCAAAGACATCGTAAAAGACATCAAAAAAGTAAACGGCAAAGCAACTTAGAAAACGGTGAGCGGCGGAACCTTAACAGCTATGTTAGTTGGGAGGACTATTGTGATCACAGATGAAAACGGCGGTCAAGCTACCGTGATCATCGCGGATGTAAACCAGTCTAACGGGGTAATTCACGTGACTGACAGTGTTTCATTGCCTAAATAACTAAGGACAATTTAATTTGGTTTTTATTTGGAAACACAGCGACAATTCAGGTTGCTGTGTTTTTTTATTAATCTATGGTCACTGATCCCCAATTCTCGCCCCGTTTTATTCTATGGATTTGAGTATCGGAAACTCCAAAACGTTTAGCGATCATCGTAATCCGGGTCCTGTTATTTCTTAATTGACGTTTGATGATCTTGACCTTTCCTTCATTCAACTTACAATTATTCCTGCTGTTCTTTTCAACAACATTTTTCCAGTTCGGATTGCTAAATTGGTGCAATTCTTTTTCCCTTTTGGTCGCCCATTTCAGGTTTTCAACGCGGTTGTCCAGTTTGTCGTAATTCAGATGGATAACATGAATACCGTCATTACGCTCCAAGAACGTTTCGGCCACAAGTTTATGCACGTACCTGGCGGTTGATTTTCCATTCTTTTTTTGTTTTAACGGCAAAGCTTGATATCCATTGATAAATGATTTCTTTACTAAAAATTCCTTTTCGCCTTTACAATTTAAAATCCTGCCATAAGTTGATATTTTGAACTTTTCATTATCCGCAATCCCATCATCGAATTGAATCTCTTTCCATTGTTCATTCCAATTGTTTCGTATCATATAAAGCTATTTCTCTAACAACTACCGAAAAGTGCATGTGTCATTGGTAATCAACGAAGCGACACCATTCGTTTTAAGCCTTAAAGTTATAAAATTAATTCACAACTGCCACGACTCCAGCCGTATTTGAGAAATACGCACTGAATCTAATAAGCCCCAACTTTTATATTTGTTAGGTTTTTGAAATTGCCTGATTATACTAAGTGGAGTATTTCGAAATCTCCTGCGGGCCTTATTATTTTAGGATGAAAACTATGGCTTGTAGTTTGTCATACCTGGGCCGGTCTTGTCATAAACATTGAAGAATTCGTCCTTCATGATGGTGGCAACTTCACCTTGCGGCTTCTCGATCAGATCTTCCTTCAACGTCTTTACCCGAACATTCCAACCTTCCGGAAGCTTTTTGTAAATAACTGGCAAGGCCGTCAGGAATTCATCATAGGTATTTTCCGGTTTGAGTCCCAATTCAAAGCCTTCCATGACCCAGGTATTGCCTTCGGCATCGTCCAGGAGAACCACGGTCGTGCCCTTGTTCCAACCCAATCTACTGTCTCTGGCAAACGTCACGGGCTCGTAGGTCGCGATTTCTCCCACGCTGTCGTTTTCGCCCATGTTCAGTTGGGCACACCACATGGCTGCAAGACCATCGAAATCCCTTTCGGCACCAACGTCGATCTCTACCCAATCGGGCAAGCAGAGTTTCGGGCCGTTCAAGGATGCGCCCAAGACACCGTATTGCTTCTGAACCTGATCGAAATCGATGCCCTTGAGCAGCGCTTGCGGAGAAGTGTCTTTCGACTACTGGATGCCCTGAGGGGTGTACATGGTGTTGTAGACAGCGGTGACGAAGTCGCCTGAGCTTACAAAGCGGTCGACAAGGAATATTTCAACGAATCGCACCTGATGCACATTATCAACACGATCGTACTTAGCATTGGCACCATCATTCATAACATTTACTTTGACTGTTGATTCTTTTGAATCATTCGAGTTGTCCGAATTATCGGAATGTTTACCACATGAAGTAATGACTAATACAAGAGCCATAACCATAAAAATTTTAATGTTTTCTGTCATGATTATTATTTGTTTGAATCAAGACTTGACCAACTATTGCATACACTGAATGCTGCAGCCAGTTTTTCTGGCAATTAATCTACATCTGTAAATTCGGAGGCACTAAACTCCTTATCGTCTGGATTGAAAATATCAAAAACCACCTTGTGCAATTGACCTTTGGTGAATAAGAATTTTCCTTCATCAGCATATTCTTCATTG
>CAYNDN010000828.1:0-2115 GCA_964395075.1 uncultured Lentimicrobiaceae bacterium
TTCTCGGCTAACCATCCACATCTTAAGGGTATTTTCATAAATTGGTTAAATTTGTTTTTTATGAACAAACATAACAATCCTATGAAATACCTCCTCTTACTTATTTTATTATGCATAGCCACCCTGCTATATGCGCAGCCAAAACCAGAAAAAGCCCCTATCGACACCACATGGCACCTAAGCCCTGAAGAGCTGCAAGCTATGGATTCCAATGGTATTGTTTTGCCACCAGTAAAACCTGCTATAAATCCCTGGAATTTATATGAACACAAAGGCCCGCGTGATTTTCCGGAAACTTATGACATGCGCGATTCAGCCTGGCTTACACCGGTAAAATCCCAATCTGCCGGTGGTTGTTGGGCCTATTCAGCCATGGGAGCTCTTGAATCACGCTGGCTAATGCTTGGCATGGGAACCTACGACCTGTCTGATAACAATCTCAAATATTGCCATAAATATCTTCCAGAGCGGAGCACCAATGGTAATCACTGGATGGCCTCAGCGTATTTTGCACGCCGTTCGGGGCCATACCTCGAAACCGAAGACCCTCATCCGGGCGGAACCACCGGACCAGAAAACTGTCCCTCTGACCTTGATGCTGTTTGGTATGTGCACCAATCGCGATATCCGCCTTCTCAAAATATGGATGCCATAAAACAAACCGTTTTAGACTATGGTGTGGTTTGGTCACTCATGCAATGGAACCAGGCTTCATACAACAGCAACGATTACACCTATTATTATGGTGGCACTACTCAGGTAAATCATGCAGGATGTGTGGTTGGCTGGGATGATAACAAAGTAACAGCGGGTGGCACAGGGGCATGGATTGTACGAAACACCTGGGGCGCAGGCTTCGGAGAGTCGGGATATTATTATATCTCCTATAACGATTCACAGTTTTTGAAATACAATGGCTATTGGCCCGAAGTTATGGAAAACGAAGAAAATACCACCATTTACCAATATGACGAAATTGGCGGATATTGGGGCGTTGGTTTCGATAATGAAGTAGCCTACGGGCTTGTAAAATTTGAAGGCCCCGAAGATGATATGGATATCAGCAAAATTGGTACTTTTGTTTTAGCATCCGGCAGCGGTATTGCAGTTAAAATTTACAGCACTTTTAATGGTTCGCTTTCGGGATTGCTTGGAGAAATGAGCGAAAACACCACCGAACTTCCGGGCTATTACACCTTCAACCTCAATAACAATGTTTTTATCCCTGCCGAACAGGATTTTTATATCCAGGTGATGTACGATTCCAACGATCCGGATAACCAATGGCCGATGGCTGTTGAAGATACAATTACAGAATATGCAAGCCCCGAAATTGAAACCGGAAAGTTTTGGATTGCTCCCGATCCCGATATCTGGCCTGAGGTGTGGTATCCAATCGGGGTGGGAACAAGTTATCATTATGATTTATGTATTAAAGCTTACACCGAAAAAATTACCGTTCCAAAAATCAATACAGGAATAATTGCTGAAACTAAAACAAATTCAGCGACCATCGAAACAAACAAAATAATCAGCGAAGGTGATGATGCTGTATTTTCTAAAGGTATTTGCTGGAACCAAACCGGAAGCCCTACAACAGATAACAGCAAAACCACGGAAGGAGGCGGGTCGGATGATTTCAGCAGTATGATAACCGGGCTTACTCCGTCCAATACATATTACGTACGGGCTTATGCTGTAAACGGAACAGGCACAGGATATGGTGATGAAATAATTGTAATTACACCTGCCTGTGATATTGAAATGACAATTAGCAACAATACCGATAGCGGGTATGGCTCTTTACGCGAAGCCATAAGCAATGTTTGCGATAATGGCACTATCATCATTCTGGACGAAATGGACGGACAAACCATTACTTTGGAAAGTGGTTCGCTTACTATTGACAAAACAATAACTTTTGATAACAGCACCCACATCAGTGGATTTACACTGAGCAGGACAGGAGATAACCTTACCATTGAAGAATCGGGCAGCTTAATTCTTGCATCAGGAAGCAAGTTATTCGTAACTCAGCAAATTACAAACAATAATGGTGTGGATGGACTTATACTGCAATCCTCATCTGAGGGCACAGCATCACTGATCTGTCCC
>CAYNDN010000829.1:0-2115 GCA_964395075.1 uncultured Lentimicrobiaceae bacterium
AACAAACACTAATCAGCAAAGAAGAATTTACCCACAAAAATGGTAGTAGAACCTATTTTTATAAATTCAGACGGCTTGTTTTATAAAGTACTTTCAATCATTTTCTAACTCCCCAATAACAAGTTCTGATATTCATTCGGTCAACTCAAATCCGGCTACATAAAAATCCGGATCTATCTCAAGCTGGTTATTCTTTTTACGGATATTGTCCTTTGTTCCGGACCAGGATGCTGAGGGATAAAGCCAGGTTTCTTTCCCATTGACTTTAACCTTCACTGGCATATCAAAAGCCGGAAGGCAATTTGTCCAACGGTACATCAGCCAGTCATCCATGAAACGGTATTCGAGTGTGGGTGTCGTGATTTCCCTGAGATATTGATCGAAAAAGGCGCTCAAATCCCAATCAACATGTTTGTTAACATAATCCTCAACTTGTTTACCACTAACCGTTTGATGATAAAACTCAGCATTTAAACCACGCAGGATGCTACGCCATTTTTCATCGTCATTAATAATCTGCCTCAGTGTATGCAACATATTGGCACCCTTTGGGTACATATCACCCGACCCTTCATGATTCACATCATAAATACCAATAATCGGTCGGTCATGTGCAATACTTGACCGCACACCCCGTAAGTATTGGGCACCGGCCTCCTTACCCCAGAAATATTCCACAAAAAGCCCTTCTGAATAAGCAATAAAGCTTTCGTGCACCCACATGTCGGCAATGTCACGATAGGTAATATTATTGGCAAACCACTCATGTCCCGATTCATGTACAATAATAAAATCGAACTTTTCACCCCAGCCAGTTTGGCTTATATCGCGGCCATCAAATCCATTCCGGAAACCGTTTCCATAAGTTACCGAACTCTGGTGCTCCATACCGGGATAGGGCACTTCCACCAGTTTATAACCATCTTCATAAAATGGATAAGGACCAAACCAGTGTTCGAAAGCTTCTAGCATTCGGGGAACCTCTGCGAAATGAGATTTTGCTTTTTCAAGATTGTAATCCAAAACATAGTAGTCGCAATCCAGTGGTCCTTTTTCTCCAATGTAAATCTCACCGAAATGCACATAATTTGCAATATTCAAATTCATCACGTAATTACTGATGGGATTCGAAACAAACCAGTTCCAGGTTACTGTTCCATCAGAATTTTTCCTGTTTCCGCGTAGCCTGCCGTTTGAAACATCCATCAGGTTCCCAGGTGTGGTCACACTAATGAGCATGCTGTCCGGTTCATCGTACATGTGATCTTTACATGGCCACCACAAACTTGCACCATCGCCCTGGTTGGCCGTAGCGATAAAAGGCTTGTTCTTTTCATCAAATTTCCATGATACACCTCCGTCCCAGGGAGGACGCCGGCTGACTTTCGGTTTTCCCTGAAAAGAAACATTTATTTTTCCAGGATTTCCGGGCTCAAACACCCCACCGGTTTTTATGAACCAGGCATTTCCATCTTTCACAAATTCCAGGCTGGCCTCATCCATAGTTACTGATGTAATGCGCATGGGATCCTGCAGGTCAATCTGCAAAACACTTCCCGGCTCAACTGCACGAAAATGGATTACGTTATTTCCGATGAATGTGCTGTCTAACGGATTCACCGAAACATTTAGATGATAAAAAGTAAGATCCCACCAGGCCCGCTCTGCCGTGATGGAGCCACGAAGTGTATCCTGCCGGGTGAATTGTTTATGCTTTTGGGCAAATAATCCCAAAAAAAAGACCATTAGCAATGCTGAAAGAAGTAAATATTTTTTCATACCTAAATGAATTTTGACCAATCTTAATGCGGTTGAAAGAACTTGGAACGGTGGTTTTATTTTCAGAACACAGGAATCAATATTGCAAAACTATGAACTTCCTTGTTACTCCCGGATAGGATTATGCGTAATTTTGCCAAATGACGTACAAAGAAGAATTCAATTACCTCAGAAAATCCTTCGACCTTTCCAAAAACATCATTGATGTATATGATGGAAAAATCAGGATTCACAACCTCCCGTTCGAATCAGAAAATTACAAGATACTCCCGGGCGAGGATCAGTATGAAGACCAGGGCATGACTTTTCCAAAAACCCCTGACTATCAAAATGCCA
>CAYNDN010000830.1:0-2114 GCA_964395075.1 uncultured Lentimicrobiaceae bacterium
CGTTGTCAGCAGCTCACGCCTAACAGCATCGTATAACAAGGTGATGGAATGCGCCGAACATGGTGCCGGTGCCATCATTTTAAAATCACTGTTCGAAGAGCAAATCATATCGAATATTGAGGATAAACTGAAAAATAACGAAATGTATTTCTGGTATCCGGAAGCAACGGAGTTTGTGAAAGACATTTCGAAAGAGCATGGCGTGAATGAATACCTTAAACTAATTGAAAAGGTAAAAGCCAATGTTTCTATTCCGGTAATAGCCAGCGTAAACTGCACAACATCACAGGAATGGCCCGCCTTTGCCAAAGAGCTGCAGGCTGCCGGTGCTGATGCCATCGAATTGAATATTGCTATTTTTCCATTTGATGAAAATGTGGAAAGCAAAGACATCGAAAATCTCTACATTGATATTCTTAAGGAGGTAAAGTTGTATGTTACCATTCCGGTAAGCGTAAAACTTGGGCCTTGTTTCACAAACATCAGCAGGATGGTTTCGCTGTTGGATGCCGCAGGTGCTGACGGTATTGTTTTATTCAACCGCTTTTTCCGCCCGGATATCGATATCCAAAACGCCAAACCTGTTTACGACAATTATCTGAGCGAACCTTCGGAGATGACACAATCATTAAGATGGGTTGGCATTATGTCGTATCAGGGTGTGATCAAGCAGATTATGGCCGGTGCTTCCGTAACCCAGATTTGTTCAACACTATACAAAAAGGGCATTCCTTACATTGGAGAGATCATCAAAGGACTTGAAACCTGGATGAAAGAAAATAATGTAAAATCAATTGACGACCTGAGAGGAAAAATCCATATCGGATCAGAAAACTCCGCCGAGTTTGAGCGTATTCAGTTTATGCGTAAAACCACAGGGGTTTTTAGTTAAGGATTGAAATATCTTCGATATCAAAAACCCCGTCAGATAAAATTTGACGGGGTTTTTTTTTCAAGTCTTATTTTTTTGGGCAAACCCTGTCACATTCCTACATCAAATTTACCTCGCTCAACTCGCGGCCAATTTGCCGAACCCCATCAAGAATTCTTTTGGTTTGTTCGGGCGACGGCTTTTTCCTTCCATTGATATACTGAGAAAGTAAACTTTGGTTCATACCTATCCTGTTGCTGAGTGCCGTTACATTAATCACCCTGTAAAATGCAAAAAAACTAGGCAGGTCGTATTCAAATGCAATTTCATCAATGTTATAGGTGAAATTTAAATCCTCGAAAGTAAGGTTAACAGCTTCGAGGATCATCTCTTTGAGTTCCTCAAAATTATCGCCCTGTGTAGCAATAAAATTTCCTCCAACTGTTGCTGTAGCTGAGTAGCCGATATCTTCCTTGATGATTTTCATCGAAACATTTGGTTTTTTCATCGCTTTGAAGTTTTAATGTTTGCCTGATTTAGAATTGCCCTAAGCAGCCCCTTCTTCACCTCCTTTGCTCCATGAAAAGGAACCGAAAGCCTGCCTGGTTTTTCAGGATGCCCCATAAAAATATGACTACCTGATTGTCTGATAACATACCAGCCATCCTGTTCCAATAGTCTTAACAATTCACTGCTTTTCATAATTAACAACACCACAAAGGTAATAAATTCATTACCTGACCACGTTTTATTTGTTAAAAACATTGCATGATTTTTTTAAAAAAATAACAAAGCCACCCCGTAAATGCTACCCGGCCGAATGCTAATGTTAAATCTTAGCATATTGTTCCATGTGGTTATTTTTCTCAAATCATTGACCCTCAGTTCACGCCACAAAACATTCCCCAATCGATATTAATCCCAAACGTTAACGTCCGGGCTACGGAATATTTTTCCCAATCGTTTTTTGTTTTCCCAGAGTTGAAGCACCGGGCTACGGAATTTTTTCCCCAATCATATTTAATCCCGGACGTGAACGACCATAGCCCAGCCGTTCACGGTTCACGGCTGGGACAAAAATGCGCACACCCCAAAACCCCAGAGGGCGTTTACGCCCTTCTTCCGCAGAAACCCAAAAAAACCCCAACCACCCAAAAAAGTCGAAACATTTAGGATGGCGGGGTAAAACATGTAATCCTCCTTGTGACAAAGTCAGGGTTTGACTTCAAGTCAAACCCTGACT
>CAYNDN010000831.1:0-2113 GCA_964395075.1 uncultured Lentimicrobiaceae bacterium
TTGCGGGTCGAGCAAAACCGCATCGGAGGGCTGGCACCCGAAAAATTCCGCATCGAATTGTTCGATGTCTTCCAATTCGGGTTTGGAAAGAACGAACCCGGGCACGATCTGTTCCGGTTGGATACCCCAAAACAAATGGGATTCACTTTTTAAAAATTCTTCCCGGGTGTAATGGTGGATGCAATCGCGCTTATTCAGGATATTGTCCCAGAAGGCCGATAAATCAGGGGATTTGGGAAATCTCCCCGCCATTCCCACGATCGCCACACAATCTTCACGTCTCTTGCTTGCCATAATTAAAAATCGGGTTCTCCCTCTTTTACCTTAAGAAATCAATCTGAATCAAACAGGTTCAAGTTAGCTTTTTGGTAATGTTTCCAATCAACCAAGGCTTGGCGGTGGACGGCATCCAGCTGATCAAACTTGGCTTTAGTCAACTGCCGATCATAGCGCTTGATGAAAATCTTGGTGTGAGGTTTTTTCTTATTAGAAAGCGGAGGAACATTCTCGAAGTCGAATGATCGGACCAATTGTCGTCCCGCAAAGGTGTCGGCATGGATGATCAAGTAAAAAAAATCCGCGAAATCTGGGCGCGCCACGAACCGGTAAAACAAAGTGTGCAGCAATGCGTTGGCCATTTGATGTCCCGCATTTTTATTCGCCCCAACCCCTTTTTTGAGAGGGGCGCGGATGATATCGGCAAAATACCAGAACCGGTGATTCCTCACGGGACGCTCCAGGATGCAATCTCGCGTCAATTCGGACTCCACGATATCCCCATTTTCCAACAATCGAAATGCCGCTTCGGTCAAAGGCCAAAATGAAAGGTAGCCGCGCCCCATCCCGCGCCAGTCATGCAAAATCATCACCCCTTCGGGATAACGTTGCCACCACTCCGCCACGGTTTCTCGGGATGGGTATTCCAACCCTTTGCTTTGATACCACCTTGTCGCATAGTCCGTCGAATCATCGCCCTGCCCCTCTCCAGTGATATAGGTGACATAAAGAGGTCGCCTCCGGTAAAAAAAATCCTGTATCTGCGGAAATGCGAAAAAAAACAAAAACACCAGCGAACACAAAACCAGAACACCTGATGCTTCCCAGAAAAATGGAGTTCCACTCGTAAAAGGATTCAGCAACACCGCGAGGCTCGCGCACAAAAGTCCCGCCCATAGAATCATCCATATCTGATAGGGGTGAATTTTCAAGCGGGAAAAAGCTCTCTCATCGCGTTCATTCTTGCAACAGAAATCGCAGAATCGCAATTGGTTCTCATCAGGATTACAGATGTGGGTGCGCCGCCCAAGAAACCTTACAGCTTGCCACGATGGTCTAGCATCTGAGTTTAGCGCTGGCTATCAGGTTCAGGCTCACACCGGATTCAGCAACTCGAATCGCTAAATTGCGGTGTGTTTCCGGCGGAATCCTAACCATTCACAGGAATAGGGGTCAGGAAGGAATGGCACTAACTTAAGGGTGTTTTAGGAAGAAATTCGACGCCTACTTTTCGATGAGGGAGAGGGTTCATTTGACAACCGCTATAAAGGAGAACATATGGTCGAGTTTTTTTTGTGAATCCGGTTTTGGGGATAAAACCGGCTCCACCTTTTTTAAGCTATTTGAGGTTTGGGGCGGCGTTTTTTCACACGTGGTTCTGAGCGAAAGGCGCGTATGGGGAGGATATCACGGGCGATGGCAAGAAGCATCTCGACTACGATGGCGGAGATGGTCTTGGGTGGATTTCCCCTATTTTATCGGACAGGGGGGATGTGGTAAAAGGAAGGAAAGACAATGCAAAAAGAAAAGTAACTAAATATATCGCTTATCCCCCTGTCCGAAAAATAGGGGGAAATCCAGTGTTTATGGCTCTATGTTTCTGATAGTCAATTTTTTACAATAAATACCCTTCACTTTAACTGCGCTATTTAGGTGAAGAGATGGAAATGAAACGACCTATTTGAATTTCAGCTTATAGCTAGACTCTAAGCAGACGAATATTTGTTTGAGTTCCTCGATAGGCTTGGCTTGGAGCGCTTCGCGGGCGTGAGTTTTTTCTCTTAAAAATTTTTGCAACTGAAGGATTTGACCGATCAGCTCACCTTTTTCGATGCCT
>CAYNDN010000832.1:0-2112 GCA_964395075.1 uncultured Lentimicrobiaceae bacterium
TATATTTATGCTGTACTATTGCACCCCCTAAACGAATTATTCTTCCTGCCGCAGGCAGGAAAAATTAGTCAAATTCGATGAATTCGATGACAAAATATATGACAGGTATTTTGATGGGACTTTAAATATTTCATCTCATTCGCTTTATTCGATGATAATAATTTGTTCCGCAGAATAATAGCTTAAGCTGAGGTTATGGTCATTGATGATCTTGAATTGCTTCAACCCACCTGTTTTTTCTGAGCTTGTATGACTTGAACCGGCAATTGAAAGCCGGTTTTTTATTTGAGAAAAGTCACTAAAAATTAACGTTAAATTAATAAATGTGCCTGCTGTAAATCGAAGGTTAGCTATATTTTCGCCGCAATTTAAATGATGAAAATGGTGTAAAAATGTTAATAATTTAGTTGATAATTAGATGTTAAATTTTAACAGGTACTTTTTTCAATCTATTATTTTAGTCCACTATTCCAAAGTAGCTGAAGCGACGATGAAAATTTCCAATCCTAACTATTCAAATATTTATTATTCAAAAATTCAAAACAACATGAAACAGAATTTATTCAGTTTGATTGCAGTAATGGTGTTTGTGCTATTTTCACAAATGGCGTTTGCACAGGGATCTACAACCTCTGGTATCAATGGCCAGGTGATAGGTAACAATGGAGAAACCCTGCCGGGTGCTACCGTAATTGCCGTTGAAGCCTCAACAGGGTCGCAATACGGCACCGTAACCGATCTTGATGGTTTTTACAGGTTACCCAATATGAACGTTGGCGGGCCTTATAAGGTAACCATATCTTTTGTAGGATTTGAACCCTACGAAAAAGATGGGATATTCCTCCAATTGGGGCAAACCCTAAAGTTGGATGTAAACCTTAGTGAACAGACCACTGCCCTGGAAGGTGTTGAGGTTGTGGCAATGCAAAACGATGTTTTCGATGGTAACCGCACAGGTGCCGAAACTTTTGTTAGCAACCAGGATATAGCTAAGATGCCAACCATCGACAGGAGCATTGCTGATTTTGCAAGAATTACACCGCAGGCAAAAGTTTCTTCTAACGGTGCTATTTCTGTTGCCGGTATGAACAACCGTTACAACGCCATCTCCATCGATGGTGCAGTTAACAACGATGTTTTTGGCCTTTCTGCAACAGGTACAAATGGTGGGCAAACCGGGGCAACTGCAATTTCGCTGGATGCTATCGACCAGTTCCAGATCGTGCTGGCTCCTTACGATGTTCGTCAGGGCGGATTTGCCGGCGCAAGCATCAACGCTGTTACTCGCCGTGGTTCCAACGAATTTGACGGATCGGCTTATTACCTCATGCGCAACGAAAACCTTGCCGGTAAAACACCGGGCAAGGTGGGTGCTGATGAGCGTGAAAAACTGGCTGAATTCTCAGCAGCAACCTATGGTCTCCGCGTGGGTGGTCCCATTATCAAAAATAAGCTGTTCTTCTTTCTGAGTGCTGAATTCCAGCGGGACGAAACACCAAAACCATTCGATTTCAATAATTATGATGGCGATTCTGATCAGGCTGCCATTGACGCTTTTGCTGCCAAACTCCGTGGTTATGGTTACGAACCAGGAGAATATATTAATAAAGCTTCAAAACTGGAAAGCGACAAAATCCTCGCTCGCCTTGACTGGAACATTGCCAAGGGGCATAAGCTGATGCTGCGCCACTCTTATGTTAAAAGTACTTCAACCAGTGCAAGTTCATCTTCAAACCGGGCAATTTATTTTGCCAACAACGGCGTATATTTCCCAAGTACAACCAACTCATTTGCTGCTGAATTGAAGAGCAACTGGAACAAGTATTCAAATAACCTGATTGTTGGTTTTACATCAGTAAGAGACCAGCGCGACCCGATTGGGGATAAATTCCCGGCCATCCAGATTTATGATGGAAGTGCTACTATTTATGCTGGTTCTGAGCCTTACTCAACTGCCAACCAACTCGACCAGGACATCTTAACAGTTACTGATAATTTCTCAGCTTATTTTGGCGAGCACACCGTTACTTTTGGTGTAAACTACGAATTGAGCAAAACATACAACCTGTTTATGCGCAAAGCCTTCGGTGAGTATCGCTACCTCTCGATGGA
>CAYNDN010000833.1:0-2111 GCA_964395075.1 uncultured Lentimicrobiaceae bacterium
ACCGGATGACTGGAAATGCCCTGTATGCGGCGCCAGCAAAAAAGCGTTCAAGCCCATGATGGGACCGGGCTCAGTAGCGGCGGGATGATTTCTAAACCGGACTCATACGTAAGTATGTTGAAGATTTGAAAGACCGGCCTGGTGTTTTCTAATGTGATAAACAGTGAGGCAACCCTGTGAATCATTTTTGCGCGGGTGTTCGTGGTCGGGGCGTTAAATGCCGGACCTAACCGGGAATATAGCGTCGATTTGCTCTTGCCAATTGACTTGTCTCTATCTATATCGCTCCTTTGAAGCCTAAAAAGTTAATTCCTGCCGGATTCTCATACCTAAATACACTTTTATACTCTATTATATTTAATAGTTAGGGTTTCCTGAAAAATTCAAAATATTATTCATGAGACCCAACCGGGTTGCCAATTTTGATGCGGTTACCGTTCTTCAACAAACCAGACGCAATAAATAATCCTATTTTTTCCGTCATCAAAGCGCTGGGGCTCCTCCAAAACAGAAACAAAAAAATGGCCCGGAACCATTTTTCCAAGTTCATTACGATGAAAGTAATTGCAATCGAAGTTTTGCTGGTAATGCTGAGCTTTGTCATAATCCGATTCAGACTGTACCTTCTTTTTGCTACTCCGAATCTGCCTTCTATGGGGATGCGGTCTAATTCGTCCTGATGGGCTTGCTTTTTTCCTAACTGAATTTTAAATTTGTTCTCTTCCGTAATTTTGAGCGGCCTTCCCAATTTGGGACCTGACATGCGGATACCATATTTTTTGCAAAATTTAAGGTTATCACGATTCCGGTAAATCTTATCCGCGTGGACAGACTCAGGGTAATGGCCAAACTTCTTTTTATCTGATCGATCAAATCGGTTGATTCATTAAAGTTGTTCCAGCTGATGCGATCTGGAAAAATTAACCCATCAACGACACTGGCTGATATTTTGGCTCCAAATTCCGTACTCGCACCAGCTTTGCCCCGTTTAATCGGCCTGACGTGCGGTTTGTTGATACTCACGATCCGGTCATCGATGCGTTGGGTGTTATGATCATACATCCATTTTTGTTGGCGGAAAAGTTCATTGATCACCAGTAAAATTTTGTATTGTCGACGGCTTAAACACTTTAGGCTTACAGTCTGATTCTGCTTGGAAATACTCCGCAAATTGCGGCCAAGATATCCAAGCTGCTGTCGAATGCCTTTGCGAAGTTTTTTCTTACCGACACTTTTGCTCTTTGAAATTTTCAAAAATGCTTTTCTTGCTTTTTGGCGATAGGTCCGAGGCTTTTTGGTACCCTTCGGCATATGTTTGTGCAGCTCGTCTATGATTTCTTCGCTATGTTCACGAGCCTTGTTGAGAAGCTTTATATCCGTTGGATAGTTGATATCTTCAGGGGCGCAGGTGGCATCGACGATCAGTTTGCCGCTGTTGCCCGAACCAGGATTATTGTTATCATCATCCTTTTTGATTTTTTTGGATTTCTTTTTTGTTGCCGGTAATGCTTCCTTGGTGATCACTTCATTGATCTGCATGAGCACATCTGCTGGGAAACGTTTTCGAAAATGGACAAACATGGTCGGGTGGAAAAGAGATTCCTCTTCGTATTCTTTGAGACCCAAAAAGTACTGGAGAAATGGGTTCTCGCGAATTTGTTCTACCGTTTCTTCATCACTACTACCAAGGCGTTCCTTTATAATGAGAGCACCGAACGCGACACGCACAGACATGGCCGGGGCCCCTCTGCCTGTTCCGGCGAGATTGGTAGAATAAGTCTTTTCGATCTGGTCCCATGGAATCAGTTTGGCTAATTTGACCCAACGATTATCGCTACGTAATTTTCCACCAAACGGCAGGCTGAAATTTTCAAATTCGAGCTGGCTCTGGTTGTGTCGATACATTTGGCTCCTGAGAGGTGCAAGGCTTTTAAAGGTTATCGGCTATTTTTTTTGCACTTTTTACAGGTGATTTTATACACAACTATTTATTTTTTCAAGTAATTTATTGCTTTCAGGAAACCCTAATTAGCAGTTATGGTTTCGCCTCCAGTAAAATATTCATGCAGAAGTTTTATAAAAACGACTTTACATGCTTTACATGACTTAAG
>CAYNDN010000834.1:0-320 GCA_964395075.1 uncultured Lentimicrobiaceae bacterium
GATTTGAAATTGCATGAATAATCTGACATAATCAGACATATTCATGAATATTGGGGTAAAGATAATGTTAAGAGTATAAATAAGGAGGCAGCTATGACATTCAATGAAATTTCAAATGTAACACCTTTCAAAGCGAATAGATTTATAGATTGGCTCAACGTGAACTCAAACGGTGGCCAAGGGTTAGATTTTTTTAGATTAATGGAGTTTATAAGAAAAATAGGAGGCACCATTTATATTGCAAACATTTATGTACCAGCACCCGATAATGGAAAAGTTAATGATTTCTATCACGTCATGCAAAAAGCGGGATTGAAACT
>CAYNDN010000834.1:330-2110 GCA_964395075.1 uncultured Lentimicrobiaceae bacterium
GTGATGCCTTGATGGCTGTGGACATGGTTACGCAGTCCAATAATGCAGATGCAATTTATCTACTCAGCAATGATGCTGATTTTATTCCTGCTGTTGGATACCTGCAGTCAACCGGTAAAAGAGTTTTGCTTATTCATAGCGATAAACCATCATGTGACTTGAAAAAGGCGGTAGATGAAAGCAGGCATCTTGGGCAACTTCATTTACTTCGAACCGATGAGAACTATTACAATTAAAATCTCTTTTTACAATGAAAGGATGTAGAGTAAATGCCTGATTATAAATATGATAAAGCGGACATTCTCTGGGAGGCTACCCGCAGAAATGAGGAATATAAAAAACATTATCAGAATGTTTTAAATGAGTTTCCCGTTAACAAAATTGCGCAATGGGTCAGAGATTGCCAACCGGGAAATGAAAGATGGAATATACAAATATTGATTGATCCAGCAATAACAATAGATGAAATAAAAAAAGACATTGATTCTGGGAAAAATCCTGAAGAAGCGCATCCCTATTATCATTTTTTAAAACAATATCCGGTTATTCAACATAAGATACCCAAAATGGATTTTTCGTCAAAGAAGGCCGGAGTTGTTAATCTCGACACGATATATGTTGCCCCAAAAGATATCAAGTTAATGATACAATTCTCAAATCTGATTAAAAATAGAGTGGTAGTATCATTTGATCCAAAAGCAAACGATGCTTTGATAAAAAAGGAAATTAAAAAGATAAGAAAAAAAATATTGAAGCAGGATAAAGAAAGAATAAAAGAATCACAAAAAAAACAGAAGGGTAAATTTTATTATCCACGAGACATTGATAAATACGTTGGGTGGCTTCAAAAATATGATGAAATCATTGATCATTTCGAAAAAGGAAATAAATCCGATCAATTAACAATTCAGAATGGTTCTTTTATTCTACCTGAAGGTTTCAATTTTACAGATGTGGTTCCTGAATTACCCCCTAAAAAAGGGGTCGAGATTGTCCGCCAGGTTCGAAGTGCACGCCAGTTATATAAAGATTCATATGAGGGTGCTGTAAAATTGATCCAATCTACACCGAATATTCATTTTTCCCACCCTCGAACTTGATTTAAAAACCTCATGCATTTCACATCATAATCCTGATCATTTCAATTACTGTATTTTTTTCCATTAAAAAAATAACGGCCAGATCCATACTTGCGTATTTTTATTCAGTTCACAACTGTAAGTTGTTAAATGGCTGGATTTAATTGACATTTTGTCTTTCTCGGAGCTATTCCTTAACCAGAAAGACATCTGATCTGATGACTGTAAACTTTTATTTGGGTGTTATGAATAACATCAATCTGAAAATTTAAGTAGGAAGAAAAGCAGTAATTAAGAGGGGGACATATGTTTGAACTAAAAAAAGAATATCAAGGATTTGTTTGGATAGCGTCGAAAGATGAGTTTGCAATTCTTAGCCAAAAGGCACTACAGCGGGCGCAAAGGCGTTTCACAGAAAAAGTGAAGCTACAAAATCCTGTAGTGAAAACAATAGACGATGAAAAATTTTTATTTACCGGAAATGAATGGGACAGGGCGACGGCATTTGCTCTGGAGTTTCAGATTCAGTGCGCACGGTCCGACTGGCACGCTCTTTATCGATTTGAAAAGAATGATCGGCATAGTCATCAGAAGGATCGGCAAAAAAGTTACGAGACCAAGATACAAAATCAAGCAAATTTTTTTAACAAAATCAGCAATAAATTTAATATCTAATAAATGTGTTTTATCATTATTATCAT
>CAYNDN010000835.1:0-2105 GCA_964395075.1 uncultured Lentimicrobiaceae bacterium
TAATAAGGGAGAAATATCTCATACTGTTTTTGATGTTGGATTGGCGGTCAAAGGGAGCTGTTTTCGTGAGAGGGGGAAAAGTATTTTAATTATAACAGGCAGGAATTTCCACAAATTCTATTGTATTAATGCTGAAAACTGTTCAAAACCTGTTACCTTTAAACCATACCTGGTTAAGCCTGGCCTTAAAAGCCTCAACAACCGGCATATTTTCGAAAAGGCCTCCCAGGAGGGGATCCCGGCCTACTTGCCGTGCATTCTCAATTTATGTAAATCACAACCTGAACTTTGGATTTACATAAATTGTTTTACTATTTGCACCTGGTAAAAATCCGTGTGAGCTGGCAATTGAAATAAACCTTTTACATCAAATCCTCAAGCTCATCTTTGCTGATATCGGCTTGATTTAAAATGGAGAATAATGTTCCTTTGGGCAAATCTTTTTTATGCATTGGAACAACAACTCTTTGCCCACTTGTTTTGTGGATGTAAATTTTATGGCTGCCTTTGCTCCGGTCAAGCTCAAAACCTTTTTTGAGCAAAATCCGGATTATGGATTTGGGGGTAAATGACGGTAGTTTTTTCATGCACTTGCCGGCAGGGTAATGGTATATTCGAGTTTATTATCATCGGAAGGTATTTCTTCATTGTGGGTGTCGAGGCTTTCAAGGTAAAGTTCAATGGCTTCCCTGGCCATATCCATGGCATGATCGATATTCTCGCCGTAGGTTACGCAACCCTGCAAGGCAGGAACCGTAACGGTGTAACCTCCTTCGGGTTCCTTTTGCAAAAAGACTTTGTATGATAATTGCTTTTTCATATTACAAAATTATTCTTTTTAGCTTAAGCATCCAGTTATTCCGTAAAGCACAAAGTTACACTTTTATGTTATCCCGTGGGATGCCTTCGGCACAAATCCGGGTGAGCTGGTTGATGATAGAAACACTCAGGACAGCTAACCCGGATTTGCAATCCGGGTTAACTATCTGTGAAACAGTTGACCTTTTTAAGTATATTTGTTCCATGTCAGATCAATACAAAATACAGGAAAATGATAAGGCCTACTTCCTTACCATTACAACGGTGGGTTGGGTTGATATTTTCACAAGAAAGAATCATAAAATGGCAATAGTTGATGCACTTGACTACTGTTAAAAGAATAAGGGGCTGGAAATATATGGCTGGTGTTTGATGCATAGTCACTTACACCTTATTTGTAGGGCTATTGAGGGTTTTCATCTGGCTGATATTTTAAGGGATTTCAAAAAATTCACTTCCAAGAAGATTGTCAATCAGGTAATTGAAGAACCGGAAAGTAGAAAAGAGTGGCTATTGCCACTGTTTTCAAAATTTTTGTAAACATTTAAAAAGAGATCAGAAATTCAAACTTTGGCAGGATGGGTATCATGCAAAAGTGATTTATACCAATGGTTTCTTCTATGAGAAATTAAATTATATTCACCAAAATCCGGTTAAAGATATGCTGGTTGAAAATGCAGAAGATTATTTGTTTAGTTCGGCAAGAAATTATGCGGAACTTCCTGGTTTGCTCGACATTGTATTGGAAACGCCGCAATTAAAAACTTATTGATCATGGTACTCGGATTGCCCCAGTGGGATGCCTTCGGCACAAATCCGAGTGAGCTGGTATCAGATTATCAATGTTTTATTCATTGCGAACGCCTGCCCGGATTTGCAATCCGGGCAAAATACATCCAAAATTAGTTTCCATTTTTACACACATTTTGTTTCCACAAAAGCTCAATAAAAACGATAATACCAAAGATCAGTAAAGAATGGGTGCTACTGTAGAGTTGTGCCACTGGATTGCAAATCTAGGGGAGCTGGTGATGGGTACACTCAAAACTCGGATTGCAAATCCGAGTGAGCGGGAGTTGCACCATAAAACATGGTTCTATCGACAGTATTCTTGAGTTTTACCATAGCTCAAAGGTGTTTTTAAATGATTGCAGTTGACCCGCGCTGTCCCTCAGTCCCCTCAAGGGGATGTCCACCCACGCATTTTGGTGTGGCGGCCACTCCCCCTCCAGGGTAATGCCATTAACTTAAGCAAAAATAAAACATATTTTAAAGGCACCTGATTT
>CAYNDN010000836.1:0-2105 GCA_964395075.1 uncultured Lentimicrobiaceae bacterium
TTGCCCTAATTTCTATAATATTGATCGGGCTTGGCTTTGCCAATGTTTTCCCACTGATCTTTTCCATCACGGTGGATC
Source organism: uncultured Lentimicrobiaceae bacterium (assembly GCA_964395075.1). Taxonomy (GTDB): domain Bacteria; phylum Bacteroidota; class Bacteroidia; order Bacteroidales; family 4484-276; genus SABY01. Next base: position 79 of record CAYNDN010000836.1, read on the forward strand.
GTATGCCGCATCGAAGCAACGAACTTTCAGGACTTATGGTTACGGCCATTGTCGGGGGTGCTTTTGTTCCACTCCTTATGGGCTTGCTGGCCGACAACAGCAGCATTATGCTTGGATTCCTTGTGCCGCTGGCCTGCATTGCTTACATCGGGTATGTAGCCCTTTTCAACAAAAAACCCATCGAAAGCAAACCAGGCATCTAAATGAAAAATACCTACACCGCAGGGATTCCGGAACAAAACAAAGTTCAGTTTGAACTGCTTGCATACCAAGTGGATGAAAATGGCCTCACGGCTGAAATCGCGGCACAAAAAATTATGATGATACTGATGAAGGATGTTTTACCGCTTACACGTTATATTCGTGGCGGTGTTTCTACCATTGGCGTAGGGAAAAAATTTACCACTTATGTGGATGAATCGGCTCTGGTTCATCAAAATATTTGTGTAAGTGCAGGAGTGCAGGGCCTTCAGATGCTGCTCTCACCCAAAGACCTGATTAGGATAACATCATCAAAAACGGGGTTAATCTCAAATTAATCCCAAAAGCCAAATACTCATGAGCATAAACAGAAGAAAATTCATCAAAAGATCGGCATTAACAGCCACCGGAGTAATTGCCGGCAGTGCTGCATTGAAGAATCAGGCCTTCGGCTTGCCGCCCGGCGAGGTAAAACCTTTTAAAGGCGGCCTGGTAATTTCAACCTGGGAACATGGCATTGAAGCCAATGAAGCTGCCATAAAAATAATTGCGAACAACGGCAGGGCACTTGATGCTGTGGAGGCTGGTGTGATGGTCACTGAGGCCGATCCGAAAAATATGAGTGTAGGTATTGGCGGATTTCCTGATCGCGATGGCATTATTACACTCGATGCCTCCATCATTGATGAAAAAGGCAATTGCGGCTCGGTGGCTTTCCTTGAAAATATCGTTCATCCCATCTCGGTGGCAAGGCTCGTAATGGAAAACACTCCTCATGTTATGCTTGTGGGTGAAGGGGCACTGCAGTTTGCACTGGAAAGTGGTTTTAAAAAAGAGGATCTTTCAACACCAGAATCCACCAAAGCCTGGAAAAAATGGCTCATCAAAAGTGAATATAAGCCCATTCCCAATATCGAGAATCACGACACCATCGGGATGATTGCAATCGACAAATCGGGAAATTTATCCGGAGCCTGCACAACCAGTGGCATGGGTTTTAAGATGCGTGGGCGTGTGGGAGACTCACCCATCATCGGGGCTGGCCTTTTTGTTGACAATGAAGTGGGCGGCGCAACAGCCACCGGTACCGGAGAGCTGGTGATGCGAACCGTTGGGAGTTTTCTGGTTGTGGAGCTTATGCGAAACGGATATTCGCCTCAGGCCGCATGCGAGGAAGCAGTAACCCGGATCGCAAAAAGTGATGTGGATTTAACCCATCATCAGGTAGGTTATATTGCCGTGAATAAACAGGGCGAAACAGGTGCTTACTGCGTAAGGCCCGGATTTAACTATGCGCTGCATAAAGACGGTGAAAACAAACTGATTGATTCAGAGAGTTTCTTCAAAAAATAAAAACATTTGTAAATCCAGATAAACCAACTTTTACTCATCAAATCTTCACCAAAAACATGAATCTTCGCAACCTGACTTTATTGATGATCATCTCTGCTTACCTGGTTTCGTGTGTTGGCAGGAAAGATAAATTCACACAATATGTTGATCCGTTTATCGGCACTGATGCACACGGGCACGTTTACCCGGGAGCTGCAACACCCTTTGGCATGGTCCAGCTCAACCCCGATACCCGTAAAGACAGCTGGGACGGCTGCTCAGGATACCATTATTCCGACAGCACCATCATGGGTTTCAGCCACACGCACCTGAGCGGAACGGGTGTGGGCGATTACGGCGACATTCGCTTTATGCCTACCACTGGCAAGGTTTTGATCGATCCCGGCACCGAAGAAAACCCGGAAAACGGATACAGGTCGCGGTTTTCTCATGACCAGGAATCAGCTTCAGCCGGATATTATCAGGTAAGCCTG
>CAYNDN010000837.1:0-2101 GCA_964395075.1 uncultured Lentimicrobiaceae bacterium
ATGTTATTGGCTTCGGGTCTCGATCGGGTAAATTCATCGTAAACCAGGGTAAAGCCATATTTTACGGCTTGCGTAAGCCGGTTATTAACCCACTTTTTGGTCATGTTCTCTTCGATCTTGTGCACTGAGTGAATAAACCTGTCGTTGAGTTTTCGGTAGCTGTAGCCACTTTCGCCGCCGATAAGGTCGGAAGTTTTAAACTCGGCATCGCCATGAATGATCACCACCGGTCGCCCAATTTTACTGGCCAGGTGCATGGCAATGGTAGTTTTGCCCGTTCCCGAAGGCCCCCTGAAATGTACCGGAAAACCTGCTTTGATGTAGTTTTTTGCCCGCCAGGTGATAGACTCAATGTACGGGGTTTCAACAAAATCGGGTAGCGGGCTTGGTTTCAAAACCGTATTTAATTCGTGCATCATAAGTTACTCCTTTCTGTGAATCCTTTTCCTTTACACCGGGTGCAGGGGAGCCCGTCGGACTCCCTGCCGGTGCCATTACATTTATTACATGTTTCATCTCCTGTTTTGGAGTTATATCCTTTACCGCCACAAACAATGCACGTAATCCGCGCACCCAGCGGGTTTTTACCCGTTCCTTTGCAAAAAACGCACTGCCGGTATGGTTCTTCAATATAAACCACACCCTCGCCTTTGCATACCAGGCAAAAAGATTCGGGGGCAAGTAATTCGAAAAAATCCTTACCCATTCCCTTGCAATATGGGCAGGTGAGCCGGGCTGCCATCGTTTAGTATTATTCTTTTTTGGAGATTGGAAAATACAGGTTGTCCACTTTACGAACCTTACCTTCGTCGAGCAGTTGTTTTCCGATGTAGCCAATCCTCATGCGGGTTTCGCCCAGCGGTTCTTCCATATCCGAAACTTTTACTCCGTTAGGATTTTTTGAAATATAATCAAGTACCTTTTTGTCTAAGGCAACCTCTTTTTTGGGTTCTTCAACCTTTTTGGGAGCAGCGGCCGGTTTTTCTTTGGCTTCAGCTTCTTTTTTGGGTTCTTCAACCTTTTCGGGAGCCGGTGCCGGTTTTTCTTTGGCTTCAGCTTCTTTTTTTGGCGGTGCTGCCGCGGGTTTGGCTTTTGCCTTTTTTACCGGTTCTGAAGTAGCCACTTGCTGGTCGATATTTGCCTTTGCCCCGGCCAGCTTTTCCCATATTGCCGAAGCCTGAACTCTGTTGTCTTTCAAATCGCCAAGCATGTTGCTTACAAAAGTTTGGATATCGTTAACTTTTGCCTGAATGGCGCCCATAGAAACTTTGAAATCTTTGAGGCGCTGCATGTCTGAATCGGCAAGGCCACTGCGGAAGTTGTCCAACTCCGTGCGAAGGTTTTTTGCCATTGCCTGGTTTTCGGCGCTTATTTCGGCCAGTCGCTTGTTGAAACCTTCGAGCAAATCGCGTGTATATTCTTTCCTTTCGTTGAGGCTTGCCTGGAGGCTTGCCCTTAATTCTGCCGACATTTCCTTGTGGTCGTTGGCAAAATCTTTCATCATATTATCCGCGTCAGCAAGAAATTTGGCCACATCGCTGAATATTCCGGCCACCTCGTTATTGATGCGTGCCATGTCGTTGTGAATGCCCTGCATCATGTCGTTGAATGAGTTCATTCTGTTTTCATTCCATTCGGCGCGTTGGTTTTTATCGTCAGCAAATTCCTGTTGCATTTTTTTGGTCATTTCCTGGTGTGCACCGGCGAAGTCTTTGAGCATATTTTCGGTTGAAATTCGAATGCTTACTACTTCATCCTGAATTTTTGAAATTGTGCTGTTAATACCATCCATCATTTCTTTGAACGATTTGAGGCGGTCTTGTTCGTCTTTAGCCATATCAGTCCTGAACTTTTTGGAATTTTCTTTCCAGGCTCTTGCATTGGCTTTAATTGAATCTACAATTTCCTGATGGTCGTTGCGAAATCCCTGAAGCATTTCCTGCACTTCTTTCACCATCATATCATTGCCTTTCAATCGTTGTTGCAATTCATCGGCTCTCGTTTTGTAGGAGGCCAATATTTCATCAGCAAGTTTTTGCATGTCGTTTGCCAGTCCCATAATTTTATCTCCTTAATTTAAGTTCCGGTAAACCGGAAGGTT
>CAYNDN010000838.1:0-451 GCA_964395075.1 uncultured Lentimicrobiaceae bacterium
TCGATAAAACCGGCCTGTTTGATGAACATCTCAGACTCCATCAGGACACGGCTTTATTCATAAAGCTCACGGCCGTCTGCAAAACTCTTCAGGGAAGAATTAATGAACCGGTTGCAATGAGAAGAGTTCACGATCAGAATCGAATTACTGCTGATCGACCTGCTTTCCAGGTTTATAAAAATAAATTACGAATGTGGAAAACTTTGTGGCAGTGGTTTAAAAAAAATACAGATAGAAATCATCAACGACTCTTGCTCTCTTCCTTTTTGCGATATGCTGAGATTCCTATCCAGGAATCTCCAAACCCTCTTTTCAAATCATATCAGTCAATCTTACAATTAACAAAATTACTAATCCGTTGTCCTGTATTGATGAAAGAAACACTGTACTGGACAAAATATCAAAGGCAGATCCAATCTGTTTTCGATCTTACTATTTACAATATCTTTAA
>CAYNDN010000838.1:461-2097 GCA_964395075.1 uncultured Lentimicrobiaceae bacterium
CGAATCATTCGAAATCGCAAAGCCAAATGAAAAAATCATTGATATGTATAACAACATGTAAAAGACTTCTTGGGTTAAAAACCCTGCTGCCGGATTATATTGCTTTTTGCAACAATAACCCTGCTTATGACTTTTTGGTGTCTCTGGATGGTGAAGACAAGGCATATCTGGATTTTTTCAGCCAATTTGATATACCGGCAATTTATTCAGAAACCCAGGAAGGGGTCGGCCTTTCAAAAAACCGGGTAATCGAAACCTTTTCAGAGTATGATTATTATTTTTTTATAGACGATGATGTAGAGTTAATTGATCATTCAATTTTTGATATTCATATAGACGTATCAGACAAAACCGGAATCCACCATTTCTCCTCTGGTGAAAGTTATCAATTTTTCGGAAATATAAAAAAGACAAAATTTGAAAATTTTACAATCATTCATTCAGATTTTGGCAGCGGTGCGTTTAACTTTTTTACCGCTGAAGGGATAAAAAAAGTCGGAGGGTGGCATACCGATTTTGCAAAATATAAAAGATTTGGGCATACAGAATACTCCTACAGATTTCTGTTGAACCGATTGGCGCCATCTCCCTTTAATTATATCGAAGATACGGCAAATCACATTAGAATTCACTATCCGGACCATGTCGTTGATCCTGCTGGGTATTATATTCATGAGGGGGGCATCGCCAAGGTAGAAGATGATATAGTGAAACAAGAACTCAAATTTTTCCCGGTTACGACACTCTGTACGTACCAATATAATAACAAACTGCTTTCGTTGCAGCTTGAGTATCCTTACGACATACAAGGTGCGGAGGCAGGTAAGCCATCACTGAAAATCAGCCGAAATCCGTATCTCTCGGAAAATGAGAAATACCTTGCTCTGGAGCAAGAATATACCAAATTGAGTGCTGCCTGCAAAACAATGGCAGTCGAATTACAATACATCCATAATTCAGCCAGTTTCAAAGCAGTTCGAAAAATAATAACCGTCTTTTCAAATGTTAGGAACTGGTTTTAAATAATTCGTGCCTGATTATGAAACTCCGGAAATTGGCGGGTGGACCGGACTCCTCTTCTGGCTGTCAGATTATCTTCTCTTTTTATCAAGGATTTAAAAAACAATATGAATAGCAATCAGATTCAAAAAAAACTGGCTGTTTTTTTAGATAAATTTAAACGTTTAATATATATCCGGGCAAGGAATAAAGAATGCCTGAATGTTGGGATAGAGATATCAACATTGTGCAATGCCAAATGCGTGTTCTGTACTTATGAAAAAACCAGCAAAGAAATGGAGAAGCATAAATTTTTATCTGAAGTGGAATTTCAACAATTCTTCGGCAAAATAAAAAAAATAACCGGCCATCAAAAAATCGGAATCGTTTTTTCAGGAATTGGAGAGCCCCTGACCCATCCTCAGTGGCATCATCTCTTTGAAATCGCTCTGATCGATGATCAAACGGCCTGCGCCACACTTGCCAGCAACTGCATACTGCTGAACGATTCTAACATTTCAAAACTATTAACCCTGCGAAATTTTCAAAAACTTCATTTCTGGCTCTCCATTGGAGGACAAAACCCTTCAGAATACAAAGATTTGTTTGGAGTTGACCGATTTAATACGGTCGTAAG
>CAYNDN010000839.1:0-2091 GCA_964395075.1 uncultured Lentimicrobiaceae bacterium
AGAGGACTATTCTTTTCCTTTTTGAATAGAACAAGTTTTCTGTAAGTCTCTTCAAGTCCTTTTACAATTTTATCGCGTTCTTCTTTTAATTGCTCTTTAGTTCCCATAATATTTTTCTTTTAACTCTTCCCATTGCAAAACATTATTGACGGAAATTTCATTCATTGAACCTTCTGCAATAATTTCATAACTATCTCCAGAGTTATTTACAAATAACCAATTGTCCACTATTGGAAGAAATAGAGTAAAAAAATTCTTCAATCCACCTTTATATCTTCTTCTAATAACTTCCTCCAAAATATTGTGGCCTCCTTCTTTAACTCTGGTGACTACTCTTGAAATCGCCAATTCTTCCGAATCAAGCCAAAAAAACAAACATGTAACTTGATAGCCCAGCTGTTTCGCTCTTTCTACAAACTTCACGTAACTCCTTGTAGACAGTGTGGTTTCAAACGCAAAACTTTCTTCTGATTCTAACAAGCTGTTAATCCTTTTCAACATCATTCTGCCTGCTTCTATCCCTACTTTTTCAGGCTGAAAAGGTGAAATTCCTCTTGCAATTTCATCCGCATTGACAAATTCTTTGCAGTCAAGAATCTCCGGTAAAATAGTATATGAAGCAGTGGTTTTTCCTGCTCCATTACAACCTGCTATGATGTATAGTTTTTTCATCTAACACAAATATACAACTTGGTATGAATCTGGAGAGCTCTGCATATTAACCACAACTTATTAGTATTCTATCCATTGTTTAGTCAAATTTTTACTAAAATTAGCAATAATTTCTTTGTTTTTGTTTGATCGGCTGGCAAAAAGTGAATAACAATAGGTTGGGAGCGCAATGTCTAGTATCGGGGCGCCACTTCTGTAGAACAGCCGCATACACGAAACCCCTGCTCCGAACCAATCCCCGTTCAACCCAAAAAACCGGTCATTCACCGGTTTTCTTTTTGAATACTGGCATACCGGAAATATTTTTGCTGTGCAGGAAAGAAATCTGACAAAATTTAATCGCGATCGATAAGCGCACAATAAAGTTACAGACCATGAAAAAATTCTCTAAGAATATACTCTCCTTAATGATCTTCTCCCTTTCCTTCCTGTTGAATGGCCAAAGCAGTCATACCATCAGTGGCACCGTAACAGATGAGCAAAGTGGTGAGGTGTTAATTGGAGCAACCATATATATACCGGGAGAAAACCTGGGTGCCGTATCCAACAGCTATGGTTTTTACTCAATAACCATTCCCGAAGCCAGCAAGACCCTGACATGCAGTTATGTTGGGTATGAATCCAGGCAATTCCCGCTGGGTCTCTCAGAAAACCCGGGCCTAACAGAAAACCCGGATCCCACAGAAAAGCCGGGTCTCACAGAAAATATGACCCTGAATATTCGCCTGAGAGAGGAGTCAACTGAACTCGAAGAGGTTGTGATTAAGGCTGAAAAATCTGATCAGAATCTCAGCTCCATCAATATTGGCGTGGAGAAACTGAATGTGGCAGCGCTCACCAAGGTGCCGGTTCTTCTCGGGGAAAAAGATGTGCTCAAAACGCTGCAACTGATGCCAGGTATCAGCACCATCTCCGAAGGAGGCAGCGGCTTCAGTGTGCGGGGTGGCTCGGTGGATCAAAACCTGATCCTGCTGGATGAAGCGCCTGTATACAGCGCTGCTCACCTGATGGGCTTCTTTTCAGTGTTTAATGCGGATGTAATTAAGGGTGTTACCGTTTACAAAGGAGGAATTCCTGCCAATTTTGGAGGGAGGGCCTCTTCGGTGGTAGACATTCAAATGAAGGATGGAAATAACCAGCAATTTTCCGCAAGCGGGGGGATTGGCCTCATCTCATCAAGACTGGCCATTGAAGGCCCCATTATTAAAGACAAAGCGTCATTTATCCTCTCTGGCCGGCGCAGTTATGCCGATCTCCTGGCCACTGGCTCAGGACTCCTTGAAGCGGGCACATCACTCTATTTTTACGATCTGAACGCAATGATTAATCTCAGGATCAATGAAAAGAACCGGGTGTACCTGTCAGCCTATTCCGGTAAGGATGATTTTGGATTTGATGTATTCGGAACCGACTGGGGAA
>CAYNDN010000840.1:0-2087 GCA_964395075.1 uncultured Lentimicrobiaceae bacterium
TTATTACTAGCACATCCATATCATAATCGAAACCAGGCTGGGTTTCTGCCTGACTGTAAGCACCTAGAATTACAATTTCATCCGATTCATTTGTGCGCATTACATAAGCATCATACTTGGTGTTTGGTTCACCAATGTAGCGATGCCAAATAACTTCGAGGTCTGGTGTAAGTTTCATCAGGTTTATTTGAGCGGCATGTTCTTGTGGCCAAAGATGGTTTTCCAATCCACTGGTAAAACAAAAAATTATATTTCCGTCAGGCAGTATTTCCAATGAATTATAATAGGCCGGGCATGTTGCAGAATCGGGATAAGTAGTATAAAGGAATTCATCAAGTACTGTCGTGTCGTTTTTCATTTTAAGCAAACCTGCCCGCCAAAAAATTGCTGAATTTGAATCGAACCATTCTCCTGCGAGGTAGGAAATCGAATCGTTAACAGTCTCATGAGTATAAAAGTGGAAAAAATTATATGGTAATGGTGAAAAGTTTTCGATTTCAAAATCACTGTTGTGTATAGTAAATAAACCACTGGTGATATAAGGAGCTACATATCCTGCGGAACTTGAATATACCTGGAATTCTTCACCATATTTCGAAATAAATTCTAAAGGAACGAGTATCTTACCAATTTCCCCTGCAATATCAAATTTGATAACTTCGCCTTGTTTTGAAACCTTTGCGTGAAATGCCCTATAACCGTTGCCATCGAATGCGCCGATACAGTGAAAATTTCCATCAATATATTTTATACGTCCTCTTAAAGCAGAATTAGGGTATAGCTGTTCCAGGTAAATACGATTTGTGTTTATTAAGCTTAGTTGTAAATCGAAGGATTGTGTCAGCATAAAAATATGGTGTGTATTTGGCCCAATGGGTCGATAACCAAAGCCAAAAGTGTACAGTGTATCATCCTCAAGAAGTCCATAATAATATTGAACATAATCATGTGCTGTATCAGCATAAGTGAACGTGTTTACGATTTCACCTGATGGATTCAGTTCGACTATTTTGTTTGTATAAACTGTTGATTCATCAGTAGGTTTGGATACGTACATAAAGAATAAGCTGGCATCAGGTGATATCACCATGTCAACCGGGGAATTAAATTCATTTGGCCCGGATGTTTTTACAACAAAACTCTCCTGTGCACCCAATGCCGAGTATATACAATACGTTAATACAACTAAAGTAAATTTGGTTTTCATTGTTTCCAAAATTTAATATTTATAGAAAGAAATGAGCATACCCAAGAAGCAATAAAGAGTGTAGGGGCTTTTCGGGCACGCTCATTCCAATTAAATTATTTCACAGGCACTCCATAGGTAAATAATCCCACATGGGCTATCGAAGAAGGGGGATATACGAGATCATAGATGCTACAATATGCAAAACGTTTTCCTGTTGGCTTCAAGTCATTAATGATATACCAAATTCCATTATCTGACAAATAATAATTCATCACATTGGGAGGAATGCAAAAATCCGTGATCTCATTGCCTGGTCCGGTAGCCATAAACATTCTTGTGGAATCGAGATAGGTTATATCGAAAGGGAAGTTTGGATCAATATAGGAAGAGGGTAAAGCACTGCGGTTTTCTAAACTGTTCCAGATATCAGAAACGGTATTGCTTAGTTCGTTTTCTAACACATCAGCAGCATCCATACCCACGTAATTTCCATAATCCGGCCCACACATGCCTGCATCTCCACCCCAATACCAATACCCTGAAGTATCATTCAAAGCTTTGTATGCCGGGCTAACCGGGGTTGCGTAAGCAACATTTACATAAAACACCATCACCGTTTCAACCGGGATATTGTAAAGGTCGGCGGCAAACATGAGGGTGCCCGCGGGCTGGTTTTGCTGTACCTGGGTTAGCAGTTGGTTGTAAACCGTTTCCAACTGGCTCAGCGTGTATTCCCCTGTGGCGGGGATGGGGAGGTTGGCCTGGGCAGTGTCAACCACAATGCCGCTGCACTCAATGCCCTCGGTGCCGAGGTTGTAGTTGATCAATGCCTCAACATACCACACGGCACTGTCGATGGCGTAGGTAGTTCCGTCCTTTTGGCCGGATTGCATCTTCT
>CAYNDN010000841.1:0-2085 GCA_964395075.1 uncultured Lentimicrobiaceae bacterium
TGAAGATGCCACTTTTGCCCACTACATAAATTACACAGGGGTGCCGGGAATTAGCCCATATACCATTCCCTGTTTTCCCGAAGGACTTACCAGCGATCCGGAGGAACACATTGTTGCCTTGAACGAATTACGCGAAAATGAAGAATTTGAGCATTACTATATTTCCCGGTACATCGATTTGTACAACACTGTTTTTCGCCCCGACAGGATGATTCCATATCTTAATTCTATTGAAGCGGAGATGGATCCCGAAATTCCCAAACATGTGGATCGCTGGGGTGGATCGTATCAGCAATGGAGACAAAACGTAACCAAAATAAAAAACTTTATCCAAACTCGCCATGAATACCTGGTTGAAGATGGTTTTGCCGATTGCTGGGACCTCGATGGACCGTATGGCTTAGAGGTTTCGGTTGAACCGGAAAATGCCGGTGCTATTATGCTGAACTCGCTTAACCTGACAGAATTCCCTTTTAGTGGTACCTATTTTGGTAATATCGACATTTTGCTTGAAGCACAGGAGGTTAACCCCGAATTTGAGTTTGATTACTGGGAACTGAACAACCACAGTGTTATGCCACACGACAGTGCATTAGCAGTTACACTTCAGCTTATATCAGGCGACCAGTTAGTTGCACACTTTAAAGAACGCTTGTATTCTGATTCACTCATTATCAATGAAATCAATTACAATTCTGCTGATGATTTTGATACAGAGGACTGGGTTGAATTTTACAATCCCCACCTTTATGAAATGGATATTACCGGCTGGCAATTCAAAGATAGTGACGATGAACATGTGTTCACTTTTCCGGAAAATACAATCGTTGAATCTGACGGATATCTTGTGTTGTGCCGCAATGTTGAGGTTTTTTCCGATCATTTTCCGGATGTGGAAAATGTATATGGGAACATGGATTTTGGGTTGAGTGGCAACGGAGAACTGATCAGGCTTTTTAATGACGAAGGCATTTTGATCGACACTGTTCATTACGGTGTAGAATCCCCGTGGCCTCCCGAACCGGATGGCAATGGCCCATCCTTGGAGCTCATCCTTCCACAATACGATAATGCACTGCCCGGAAGTTGGATGCCCTCACCCGAACATGGTACTCCCGGCGCCATGAACAGTTATTGGGTGGGTATTGCAGAACCTGAGAAAACCAACGCTGCCAGTATCACCATCAATCCTAATCCGATGATCTCGAATGCCATAATCACCATCCGTGGTAAAGATGTATCGAACGGTACACTTAGGATAATTAACAGTTTTGGAGATGTTGTAAGGCAAACAAGTGATATCCGGTTTAACCAATTTGTTGTGCGAAAGCAAAGCCTGGAAAAGGGCCTGTACCTGGTTCAATTTACAGATGCAAAAGCCGGCATAAACCTTTCCGGAAAATTAATCATCAACTGATTTTATTGGAGTGGAAACCAGGGTTGTTGATTTCGGCCGATCTGTATTTTTCATATAGTGACTCATTCAACGGGTAGTCCCAACAGCCCTGTCTGTGGAATATCTTGCCACCAAATCCGGATTTAAACCGGTAAAGCCCGTACATCGGATGTGAAGGGTCGGGATTGGGAGAGATGCCGAACATATCATATTCAGTACATCCCAGCTTTTTTGCCCGTTCCATGGCTTCCCACTGAAGGGCATAAGTGGACATTAGATTTCTTTTTCGGGACGATGAAGCACCATAAAGATAAGTTGCCCTTTTTCCTGAAACAATTAGAAACATGCCTGCCAGTGCGTCTCCGTCAGCTTCGGCGAGCAGCAAGTGAACATAGGCAGGGGAGTAGCTTTCATGGTCGCGGGTGTTCAATACCGAGCGAAAATATCCGATACCCTGAAGGTTTATTTGGTTTCGCATAGCAGTGTCCTTGTACAAATCATACCAGATTCCCAAATTATTATGGTCCACATCATGAACATTTACTCCATGTCTGCGTGCAAGTTTTATGTTGTAACGGGTTTTGGGTTTCATGCGCCGGAGCAGGATTTCCTTGTCCGTTTTCAGATTCATGAATATGGTGTTGGTGGGCAGAATGTCGGTGGGTGCTTTCCGAAGGTTATAATTCTTT
>CAYNDN010000842.1:0-2084 GCA_964395075.1 uncultured Lentimicrobiaceae bacterium
TAAAAACTTCTCGATTGTTATTCCCTGTTTGGTTTTGGCTTGTCCAAGTTGGGGAAATGAACATTTATTTTTATGAATAGGCCAGGTTAAGTTAAGCAGGTTAAAAACCAGTACTTGATTTTCAGATTATGTTGGGGTTCTAAAATTTCCTCATTCCATTTATGAAATTTACGAATATGCCAATTAATGCTTTAAAATTAGTTTCCACAATTTGCCAATCTAATTACAGGCAAAATAATTCTGCAACCAACCTGTCATAACAAAAGTCATTTTGTCAGCATTTGAGTGGTGGCACATGCTTTGATACAGCGCCCCCAAATTATTAAAGCAAAATTCAAATTTTTAATAATATGCAACAGGGAAAAATCAACGTACAAACGGAGAACATCTTTCCGATCATTAAAAAATTCCTCTATTCTGATCATGAGATATTTTTGCGTGAGCTAATTTCCAACGCTGTGGATGCCACCCAAAAACTTAAAACGCTTGCAAGTTCGGGCCATTACAAAGATGAACTGGGCGATTTGACCATTCATGTTGAAGTAAATAAGAAAAAGGGGACAATAACCATCCGCGACCGTGGGATAGGAATGACCGCTGATGAAGTGGATAAATACATCAACCAAATCGCCTTTTCGAGTGCTGAGGAGTTTGTGAAGAAGTTTAAAACAAAATCTGAAGCAGAGCAAAATGCTATTATCGGCCACTTTGGTCTTGGGTTTTATTCATCTTTTATGGTTTCCGATAAGGTAGAGGTAATCACCAAAACCTATAAAAAAGGCGGCCCCACAAAACCCGTAAAATGGATATGCGACGGCAGCCCGAATTACACCCTTGAAGAAACCGTGAAGAAAGACCGCGGGACCGTGATTATTCTTCACATCAACAAAGAGGAAAAAGAATTCCTGGAAGATTATAAAATTCGTGAACTCCTTAAGAAGTATTGCAGCTTCCTGCCGGTTCCGATTCAGTTCGGTATGAAAAAGGAAAGTGTAAAGGTTGAAGGCGAAAAAGATAAGGATGGCAACGACAAATATACCGAAATAGAAAAACCTGATATCATTAACAATACCGACCCGCTGTGGAAAAAAATGCCGGTTGATCTGAAAGATGAAGACTACAAATCTTTCTACCGTGAGTTGTATCCTATGAATTTCGAGGAACCGCTGTTTCAGATTCATCTCAACGTGGATTACCCTTTCAACCTTACCGGTGTGCTTTATTTTCCGAAAGTGAAGAAAAACCTCGAGGTACAACGCGACAAAATCCAGCTCTATTCAAATCAGGTTTTCGTTACCGATTCGGTTGAAGGCATTGTTCCTGATTTCCTTACTCTGCTCCACGGTGTGCTCGATTCGCCCGACATTCCGCTCAACGTTTCAAGAAGCTACCTGCAAAGCGACAGGCGCGTTAAGCAGATTTCGAACCACATTATGAAAAAGGTTTCTGACAAACTGGAAGAAATCTTTAAAAACGACCGTGAACAATTCGAAAAAAAATGGGACGACATCAAGGTATTTATAGAGTATGGTATGATTTCGGAAGAAAAATTCTACGACAAGGGTAAAAAATTCTGCCTCCTAAAAAACGCTGAAGACAAATATTTTACCCTCGATGAATACAAAGATAAAATCAAGGAGAACCAAAAAGATAAAGACAGCAAGGTTGTTTACCTTTATGCCACCAACAAGGATGAGCAGCACAGCTACATTGAGGCAGCCAAAGAAAAAGGCTACGATGTTCTGATTATGGACGGCGTTTTGGATAATCACTTCATCAATACCCTGGAGCAAAAATTTGAGAACACTTCCTTTGCCCGTGTGGATGCCGACACCATTGATAATCTGATTAAAAAAAGTGATGACAAAATTCCATCGAAGCTTGATGACAAGCAGAAGGAAATGATTAAACCACTTTTCGAAGAAACCGTTGATAAAACAAAGTTTACTGTTCAGTTTGACAACCTCAGCGAGACAGACCTGCCGGTGATGATCACTCAACCCGAATTTATGCGCCGTATGAAAGATATGTCGGCCATTGGTGGTGGTGGTATGATGGGAATGGGCAACCTGCCCGACAGCTAC
>CAYNDN010000843.1:0-296 GCA_964395075.1 uncultured Lentimicrobiaceae bacterium
GTTAGTCCGTACTCTGATTCAACAAACCTGGGCTTCTTTAGCGGTGAAAAGGAACTATCAACATTGGCTTTCCAGCTCAGGGCTGAATATTTGTTATTTGACAGGTTGAAGCTTGTAGCTGCTTTGCGTTCCGATAGTTACGATGTTCCTGATGATTCCTATTATTCATACCAGTTTGCCACATCCTACAAAATTAACGACAACAATCTGCTAAGGTTGGTTTATTCCCGAGCTAACCAGGGGCCTATAATTTTGGATACCTATACCAGTATGATCATCGATCCGGGATTCTTCAG
>CAYNDN010000843.1:306-2083 GCA_964395075.1 uncultured Lentimicrobiaceae bacterium
TCAGGTTTGAACTCTATGGCAATGAAAATCTTAACCTGGCCACTTCCGATATGTTTGAATTTGGAACGAGGAATAAGCTAACTGAATACCTGCAATCTGATTTTGAAGTTTTTTATTCGGTAACCAATAATTATAGCCTCCCCTTAATGCAGTCGATGTCAATTGATACGCTTACACTGCCTTTCCCGCCATTCGAGGAGTATACCAAAACAACGAGTATTTTTAAATACCAGAATATTCCGTTAAAGGCACACCAGTTTGGATTAACAGGAAGCCTGAAATTAATTGCCGGCCAAAACCTGCAGTTTAAAGGTTTTGGAACAGTTCAGCTAACTGCCCTTGAAGACCTGGATACAAAAGTTAATCACGAAATGTATGGGTATATGCAAAGTTATCCATCAATAATTGACCTGAAACATGAATCTACACCCACATTTTATGGAGGATTTTTGGTTAACTATACACCAATCGAAAAGTTGAACCTGTTTGCAAATCTGTATTATTTTTCTAAACAGGTTTTCCGATACGATGATGCAACTACCGGGCATGTTGAAGAAATTAATATAGATGCCAAAGCCATTATAGATTTTAAAATTTCCTACAAAGTGTATAAAGAAAATGCCGTTTTCTTAAATGCCAGAAACCTTGCCGGAGACACCACAAGGGAGTTTGCTTTTGGCGATGAAACCAAAGGATTATATCTGTTAGGACTAAACATAAATTTTTAATCTGCTAATTTGATATCCAACATAATGCAAAAAATAATAAAAATGCTGCTTGTGCCTGTGTTGTTAATTGTTTGGATGGTTGGTTTCGCGCAATCAGAAAAACTGCACACTGTTTTTATCTACAATTTTATCAAGCATATCGAATGGCCGGAAACTTACAGGCAGGGTGATTTTAAAATAGGTGTGGTTGGTAATTCGCCCATAATCGGAGAGTTGGAAAAACTGGCCTCAACACGCAAAGTAGGAAACCAGGAAATTAGCGTGGTGAAATTTAACAATACCGCTGATATCACCAATTGCCATGTGATTTATTTACCCAACTCCGAATCTGATGAAATTGGCGCAGTACTGGAAAAGGTTAAAAATCAAAGCACCTTAATTGTTACCGACAAAAAAGGCCTGGCCAGAGCAGGTGCAGCCATCAACTTTATGGTGGAAGGTTCCAAGCAAAAATTTGAACTCAACCGCAGCAATGCCACAAAGTACGGGCTTAAGGTAAGTTCCGACCTCGAGCGGCTCGCAATCATGGTTGATTAATACAGGATAAATCCAATAAAAAAGAAGTTTTTGATTATCCAAAATTAGAGAGATGAAAATCAGGTTTACAGTAAGAAATAAACTCATTTTGGGCTTTGGCATCGTAATCATCGGCGTTTTGATCAGTAGCGTACTCACCTATTCAACACTCGATCAAAACCGTAAAGTCAGCGACGATATCACCAAAATCCATTCCCCATCCGTTTCGTTGCTCAACGATTTGCTCTCTTTGGTCAACAACTCTAAAATGTTGATCAAAAACTGGGTATTTATCGATAAAAAAGCAGATACCCCCGACAAGCTAAGGCTCATTCAACTTCATGAAGAAAACTTCCCGCGGATAAAAGATCAATTAATCAATATTGCTGACAACTGGTCTTTTGATCAGCGGGTTTTGTTGCTTGATGCACTCACTACCATACAGGATACATTGTTTGTTAAACACAAATATGTGATGGATCAACTGAGAGCTGAGGATCAGGGAGTCGGCGGTCGACATCGTGGCCGCGAAG
>CAYNDN010000844.1:0-2073 GCA_964395075.1 uncultured Lentimicrobiaceae bacterium
CACCGATAAACAGGAAATCGAGTTTACCGGCAGTTACAATGTTGATTCCGGTGAAATATTTACCATCTCAGATTATCCGCTGCCTGAAAAAATTTCCAATGCATTGGGAAATCCCCTGAATAATCCGATTCTCGATCTGAAAACGGAAAACATCCGCATTAAAGCGCTGTTTACAGGGCACTGGTCCGATCAAGAGCAGCAAGTCAGCTTTCAGGTTTTTAATTCCGGCAAACTATTGTCAAAAGGCTGGACTTTGATTGGTTCAGGTGAAACCTATAAAAAGCTCGAAGAACCCGGTTTGATACTGCATGATAAGCTGACAGCCCACTTCCGGAATGGCACATTATTGTTTGTATCCTACCACAACACCAAAAGGTTTCTGGACTTAAGCGATTACTACCGGGAAGCAACCGACACAGATCTTGATGCCTTTGCGGAAAATGAACTATTTGAATTTGAGGATCAAACCACATTTAAAGGAAACGCGGATAGTATCATAAGAAAGAAAATAGCCCTGCTGCAAAAAAATAATGTACTTGAAAACTTGTCTGTCGATGACATAGAAGCCGTTGCCAACGAACTCAATGAAAATATAGCCGAAGAACATAAAATCAACATAAAAACCAGTAACGGGAAACTCGTCATTCCCCAAGACAAAAAAGAACTAAAAGAACTGATCCGGTTTCTCGATGAAGATTATGTAACTGCGCCATTAACCCAAAGAAGGTGCTTGATAAATTCAAAAAAATATTTGTAATTACATGTAAATATAAAAAAAGATAACAAGCCTTTTTCAGCGGACCGCAAAAAAACGTGGCCGCTGAAAAGCAGCGTTCGCCTCTCTAAAAACACACATTGACATTTTAGTACCACATTGATACCATTATCATTATGCCAAGAAAAATCAGAGAACTTATAAAAGATCTTGAAAATGCTGGATTTATTAATCGTGGTGGGAAAGGCAGTCACCGTAACTTTATTCATTTAAAAGGCATTGCCATAACCATTTCCGGCAAACTTGGCGATGATGCAAAACAATATCAGGAAAAAGAAGTTCAACTGAAAATTAGAAGGGCTAAAAAATGAAAAAGAAAGACCATTATTTAAAAGTTGTTGAGTGGTCAGAAGAGGATCAATGCTATGTTGGTTCAATTCCGGGTTGGGTTGGCAAATGCTGTCATGGTGACAATGAAGAGGATGTTTATCGACAATTGTGCCAGATATTAGATGAATGGATTGAAATTTATGAAAACGATAATATCCCATTGCCTACAAGCATTTCAGGTAAAAAATATTCAGGTAAATTTCAATTGAGAGTTGATAGTGAATTGCATAAAGCCCTCGCTATAAAAGCGATGCAATCAAATGAAAGCTTAAACAGTTTTTGCGGAAAAATTTTAAGGAAGACCATTTTAAAGGCGAACAACAGCATGAACTCGGATTGGTAAAAGCTACGCCGCTTCGCTATGCAGCTTTTACCAGCCGGTTATGCACAGCGTTCTGTGTGAATATTATTACTTGTATTGGGATTCAAAAAGGTGTATTATTGAGTCTCAATAGGAGATAACATTATGAAATTTTTAAGCATAAGAGATTTAAAAACAAAATCATCACAAATTTGGACGGAATTGCCGGAGCAAAAGGAAATGGTTGTGACTAGTAACGGTAGGCCGATCGCCCTTCTTTCGTCCATTAATGAAAACAATCTTGAACAAGTTTTGACTGCCTTTAGACGTGCTCGCGCGACTGATGCTTTAGCCTCAATTCAATATGAATCCATTCAAAAGGGGACAGACATGATAACCATGGATGAGATAAATGCTGAAATTGAAAAAATAAGGTCAAAACGTAAAAAATGAAAATTGTATTGGACACAAATGTTCTTGTTTCTGGACTGCTTACCCCTTTTGGTCCAAGCGGTGAAATTGTTCGGATGGTTTTTTCAGGCGAACTTACAGTGAATATGGATGCAAGAATTTTTTCAGAATATACTGATGTTCTTCATCGTCAAAAGTTTAAATTCAATAAGGATCATATTGATATATTGCTCGATTTTATAAAGCAGTACGGCCA
>CAYNDN010000845.1:0-2072 GCA_964395075.1 uncultured Lentimicrobiaceae bacterium
AATTCCGCATATTCTCCGAGCCCGTACCCCCCACAGAAACGGAAAGGGGCAATATTTTCTTGATTTCGCGGGTTGAAACTTCTTCTCCTGATTCGGTTTGCATACCCTCCGAAAAGAAACTCTTAAGCAGGAATGTGCCGTAGGCAGTTTGCACGTATTTACTGCTTGCCACGCGCGATATGGTAGAAATGTCAAGGTGTACGATATCAGCAATGTCCTTCAGGATCATGGGACGCAGATTGGTTTCATCACCGGTAAGAAAATATTCTTTTTGGTAATTCATGATGGCTTCCATGGTAACATAAAGCGTATTTTGCCGCTGCCTGATGGCATCGATAAACCATTTGGCATTATCGATTTTACGCTTCACAAACATCATGGCTTCTTTTTTCTTTGGGCTTTTTTTGTTTTTATCGGCAGCAAAAGCCTCAATCATATCAAGATAGGTTTTGCTAAGCCTGAGTTCAGGGGTGTTTCGCGAATTAACGGTAAGCTCCAGTTTGCCATCGTTTATTGTGATGATAAAATCCGGTGAGATATACTGGTTGGTCTTGATGGTTTCGTTCATCGAGTTGCCCGGTTTGGGATTGAGTTTCAGTATCTCGTTTATTGCAAATTTCAATTGCTCATCATCAATTTTTGCCTTTTTCAGGATTTTCTCATAATGCTTTTTGGTGAACTCATTGAAATACCTTTCGATAATCTGGATGGGCAGATCCAGGTTTTTCATGGGATTTTCGTACTGTTTGCGTCTCAACTGAATCAACAGGCATTCTTTCAGGTTTCTGGCTCCAACACCGGCCGGGTCAAGCTCCTGAATTACACGCAGTACTTCAAGGATTTCCGTGGTATTGGTCATTACATTTTGTGTAAAAGCCAGATCATCAACCATGGCACTCAGTTCACGCTGAAGATACCCGGAGTCATCCAGGTTTCCTATGATGGTGCTGGCAATGATTTGTTGCTTTTCGTCGAGGCGGTGCAGGCCAAGCTGCGCAACAAGACTATCATGAAACGTACTTCCTGAGGCGTAGGGCATTTCCTTACGCTCATCATCTTTGCTATAGTTGTTGGCCTGTAGCTTGTAGGATGGAATCTCATCATCGTCAATATAATCATTGAGATCAAACTCATCACTATCCTTGTCGTCCATCTCATTTTCATATTCTTCATCCTGGTTTTCGCCAATCGATTCATCTACATCACCGGTTTCCTCCAGTGCGGGATTTTCTTCAATTTCTTGTTTAATACGCTGTTCAAGAGCCATCGTTGGAACCTGCAACAATCTCATCAGCAATATTTGCTGTGGAGAGAGTTTTGCCTGCAATTCCGGTCTTTGATATAGCCCTTGTTTACCCATAATGCTTGTTAATTGAATAGCGTAAATTTAAATAATATTTTCCAGCTTGCAGAATGCAAACGTAAAAATATTGGTATTTTCTAAAATTCGGCATTTTTTGGTGTGCGTGGGAATGGAATAACGTCACGGATATTTTTCATGCCTGTTACAAACTGAACCATTCTTTCGAAACCAAGCCCGAAACCGCTGTGAGGAACGGTGCCAAATTTCCTTGTGTCGATGTACCACCATAAAGTTTCTTCAGGGATTTCCATTTCCCTGATGCGTGTTTGTAGTGCATCAAGATTTTCTTCACGTTGCGAACCGCCAATAATTTCTCCGATGGTCGGGAAAAGTACGTCCATTGCGCGAACAGTTTTCCCATCATCATTTTGCTTCATGTAAAATGCCTTGATGTTTTTTGGATAATCTGTAAGAATAACCGGCTTCTTGAAATGCTGTTCAACCAGGTAACGCTCGTGCTCGGCTTGCAGGTCAACACCCCAGCTTACCGGGAATTCAAATTTTTTGCCTGATTTCTCCAGGATACCAATGGCCTCCGTGTAGGTAAGCCGCTCGTATTTAATGCTGACGATTGACTTCAGTCTTTCGATCAATTCCTTGTCAAACATCTTGTTCAGGAATTCAAGATCGTCCATGCAATTGTCTAAGGCATACTGAACGAGGTATTTCAGGAAATCCTCGGCAAGATCCATATTGTCTTTGATATCAT
>CAYNDN010000846.1:0-2062 GCA_964395075.1 uncultured Lentimicrobiaceae bacterium
GTCAAAAAGATGATAAAAGCTGCTAAATGTAATGTATTGTTTTTAATGGAATTGCGGCATTGTGTATAAGGTGGGTTAAGCAGGTTAGTTCTCGAACACCGCTTGTGTAATATTTGTCGATTTTGTTGGCTGGGCAAAAAACACCACTCAGGCACTTAGGCCACATAGAAACACTAAGAACATTAAAGCACTTCGGGGGTTATTCAATATTAACTGACAGCGGCATATTCATCGTCATGCTTACCGGAATGCCGTAGTTGAGGCCGGGGTTCCAACGGGGCATTTCATCAAGCACGCGGAGGGCTTCATCGTCCAGGGCCTTATTCACACTTTTCACCACACGGCCGGAAACCACATCTCCAACATCCGTAACAACAAATTCAACATGCACGATGCCCAGCGCAGGATAATCGGCAGCACTATTTGGGTAGCGGATGGTGCTCTCAAGAAAAGCCAGCCACTCTTCTTCACCGCCCATAAATGACGGATTGCGTTGCCCGGTGTTGATATCATTACCCGAAAATACTTCCGGACTGATTTGCCGGCGGCTTTCAGAAAACGGACTATAGTCGTAGTTGATGATATGCATCACCTCACCATTTTCCGTGTAAAATTTCCACTGGCCGGTGGTGATGCCGTTTTTGGTAAAACCTGAAGATTTCAGATTGCCGTTTTCATAAAAATGGCTGGCAATACCGTTCACTATGCCATCTTTGAAACCCAGGATCAAATATTTTTGCATAGGCAAATAAGCCGTTGTATCGTGCAGGAAGTATGCCTCCAGCGTTCCGTTTCCATCTTTTAGGGATCCGCCATCAATCATCTCACCTTTCATATCAAAAGTTTCAAGCACCGACACCATTTTCGCCTGGCGGTACTTTATCCGCCGGTGCAGCATGCCGTTTTTGAAATACACTTCGTAATTGCCGTTGGGCTTTCCAGTCAGGGTAGGCTGAACCTCCTTAACACTTCCATTATCATAATAAGTTTTGATGAGTCCCTTGCCATCAGGGTGCCGCCAAACTTCAACTGCTTTGTGTCCGTTTTCGAAATACCCAATAATGCTGTCGGGCACACCGTTCGAATAATAGAGTATCGCAGAGGTTTTTCCGTTGATTTGATATTCCCATTTACCTTCTTTTTTATCCTCAGCATAAAAACCGGTAAAATCAATTTCTCCCGAAAAGTCATAAAACTCCCATTTACCATCCTTTTTATTGTTGGTGTAGCGGCCTTTGGTGATGAGCTTATCACTGAAAAACTGCTGCCAGGTGCCTTCCTTTATTTTTTGGTCGCCCACCCTGACCAGATAAATTTCTTTCACATGATTACCTCCTGAGTCGTTTACCACAAGCGTGGTTCGGGGCTGCTGGGCGAAAATGCAACCCACAAAAAGCAGAAGTGCAACAGCTGATAAGGTCTTTTTCATAGCATTCTGATTTAAAAGCAAATATAGTTTTTTGATAAAGAAAATTTACGGAAACGGAACATAGGTTTCATCTCCCGGAATCTTGGGGAATATTTTATTCATCCAGTCCATCTTTGCCTTTTCCAGGCGTTTCTTCCGGGAAGAAACAAAATTCCAGAGCAGATATCTTGGGTTGTCAAAAGGCTGTCCGCCAAGCAACAAAACACGTGAGTTTTTTTCAAAATGTAAAGAGTCAAGCTGGCTTGTATCTGTGATCAGCATCCGGCGGGGATGAATAACTTCTTTATTGGCAATCACTTTTCCCGAGGAAACCACAATGGCCAGCTCACCCTGGGCCCTGTCCCGGATTTCAAGGCTGCTATCATCCTGGGCAATCACATCAGCCAAAAACAAAGGCGACCACACTTTCAATTTTGATTCGCGGCCAAAAGCTTTTCCGGCAACAAGCCGTATGCGCAAATTATTCTCAACCCACTCCGGCATTTCGTTTTTTGGGAGAAAATCGAACACGGGATCCATCTCCTCCATTTCTTCCGGCAGGGCTATCCAGATTTGATAGCCATGAGCCGGATAATGTTTCTCATTCCGCATTTCCCGGGGAGTTCGTTCGGTGTGGGTAATTCCTTTTCCGGC
>CAYNDN010000847.1:0-2050 GCA_964395075.1 uncultured Lentimicrobiaceae bacterium
GGTAAAGCGCGGCTACACCGAAGAGGAGATCGAAAAAATCTGGGGAGGCAACATTATGCGGGTGATGAAAGAAGTTGAAAAATTTGCAGTACAACAAAATAACGAATCATAAAATTAACCGGGTGAATGGTTTTTTATCCAGAAGTTAAAATCGATATATGAAGCAATATCTTGATTTATTGAACCATGTTTTAAAAAACGGTGCTGAAAAATCCGACCGAACCGGCACCGGTACCATAAGTGTTTTCGGGTATCAGATGCGATTCAATCTTGAAGATGGATTTCCGGTACTGACCACTAAAAAATTGCATTTACGTTCTATCATTCATGAGCTTTTGTGGTTCCTGCAAGGCGACACAAACATCAAATATCTTAATGAAAATAAAGTGCGTATCTGGAATGAGTGGGCAGATGAAAATGGCGAACTGGGGCATATTTACGGATACCAGTGGCGGTCCTGGCCGGCGGCTGACGGCACAAAAGTCGATCAGATATCAAATGTTATTGAAAGCATTAAAAACAACCCGGATTCGCGCAGGCATCTTGTGAATGCATGGAATGTCGGAGATTTGAAAAGTATGGCACTGCCACCCTGCCATATTATGTTCCAGTTTTATGTAGCCAATGGCAGGTTGTCCTGTCAGATGTATCAGCGCAGTGCCGATATTTTTCTGGGTGTGCCGTTTAACATTGCTTCGTATGCGCTGCTCACAATGATGGTAGCGCAGGTAACCGGACTGAAGCCCGGAGATTTTGTGCATACTTTTGGTGATGCGCACATTTACCTGAACCATGTGGATCAGGTAAAATTGCAGCTAACCCGTGATCCGCTGCCGCTGCCGGCAATAAAAATCAATCCTGAAGTGAAAAATATTTTCGATTTTAAATTTGAAGATTTTGAGCTGATAAATTATAAAGCCCACCCGCACATTAAAGGGGAGATTTCAGTGTAGCGGATGTTTTTTATTGAAGACTTGCTGAGGATATCCGATGTTTGAAGTTAAATCATTGATCTGTAGCTATTTCAGAATTAGAAACTTACAACTCATTTGCTGCCTTAATTTGGCAGAATATTAGTCGTAAGTTTCTTTTGCAAAATTTGTAATTGTCCAGGTTGGGGTGAGTTTAAAGTTTAAATTTTAACAGGTTGATTTTTTTTATTGAAACGGAATAACATTTTAACTTTGCCTCTTAGTTAATCAATTTTGAATGACTTCTTCGCCGGAAATAGTATTGATACTTAAAAATCAGCGGGATAAACTTTTTTCCAGATATCCCATAAAGTCATTGGCTTTGTTTGGGTCTTTTGCCAGAAATGATGCCGATGAAAACAGCGATTTGGATATTATTGTGGAATTTAATGGCAAAATCGGCATCCGTTTTATTGATCTTGCTGACGAATTAGAATCAATTACAGGTGTGAAAGTTGATCTCGTTTCCAGAAATGGAATAAAGGATAAATATTTCAAATCTATTGCACAGGACTTAATATATGTCTGAAAGAAACATCATACTGCTGCTTGAAGATATCCTTGATTCATGCCGTAAGATAAAAAAATACACACAAGGCATGGATTTCAGATTATTTTTTGATGACGAGAAAACCGTCGATGCAGTTGTTCGAAACTTCGAAATAATCGGAGAAGCTGCAAACAGAATTGATGCAAAATTCAGGAACCTACATCCGGAAATTGAATGGAACCGGGTCAGGGGCTTCAGGAACAGAATCGTCCATGAATATTTTGGGATTGACTATGAAATTGTTTGGTCGATTATAGAGGAAAAACTGGATAATTTGATTTTTGTAATATCCAATTTGATCGATGAACTAAAGCCTGATCATTCATTGGATAAATAGATTTTTGCACAGCCCTTTAGTTAGCCAATGAAATAAATAATTTTAGAATTTCCGGAATAACCCAATAACTTCTTCACACATGATTTCAATCATCGTAGCCATAGCCAAAAACCACGCCATCGGGAAAAACAACCAACTCCTGTGGCATATTTCCGAGGATCTGAAACGGTTCAAGCGTATCACGGCCGGACA
>CAYNDN010000848.1:0-2048 GCA_964395075.1 uncultured Lentimicrobiaceae bacterium
GCAATTAGTACAACTGCAAAAATGCTCAGGTATTTCTTTCTTTCTAATTTCATGATTGTTAAATTTAATTTGTGTTTAATGTGAGAGAAACAACCTGAATGATATTTTGTTTAACTTTTATGTTTATTTGTTAAACATTTAATATTTTAACCTAACATAGATGATTTCATAATTTATTATTTATTAATCACTTATAGTTTTTTAATGTGTTTCTGGGGGTAATATATATACTTTTTGTTTAATTTTACAATATTGACTTTAAACAATTTTAATCATTAATTATCTATTTCAAAATGGACATAAATAATAATACAATACTTATCACCGGCGGAGGTACCGGCATTGGACTGGCCATGGCAGAAGCTTTAATTGAAGCCGGCAATACAGTTTTAATCTGCGGAAGAAGAGAGAGCAAGCTGGCGGAAGCAAAACAAAAACTTCCCTCCCTTCATACCAGGGTTTGCGATGTGGGTAAAAAATCGGACAGGGAAGAGTTGTTTAACTGGGCAATCACTGAGTTCCCGGATATAAATATGCTGATTAACAATGCAGGGATTCAGAAGGAAGTAGATTTTACAGATGGCGCAAAGGATTTATTGGGGGATGAAAATGAAATTGAAATAAACTTCACTGGGAGTGTACACCTTGCTTCCTTATTTATCCCATATTTTTTGGAGCAAAACAGGGAATGTGCAGTTGTGAACATTACTTCGGGACTTGCCTTTATTCCTCTTAAGATCATTCCAGTGTATTGTGGAACCAAAGCAGGCTTACATGCTTTTTCGATCGCATTGAGATCCCAGTTGGACAAAACCAACGTTCGGGTGTTTGAAATTGCACCACCCATAGTGAAAACCGGGTTACACCGTGGAGAAAGGGCAATAAAACAATCGGAAAGAGGAATATCTGCGGAAGCAGTGGCGAGGGCTTCACTGAAAGCCTTAAAAAAGGACCGATATGAAGCTATTATCGGTGAAGCTAAATCTTTGAAAGGAGCATCCAGGATTGCACCCCGGTTTTTCCACAGACTTTTGAATAAAGTAGCGGCAGATTAAAATACCATACCAATGAAACCCGCCATCCTACTAATTACTTTCCTGGGATTATGCCTGTCATCCTGCATAACCATCCGTAAATCCTCTTTGGATTTAGCTGATGAGCAAATAATTGAGAGGACTAATGTCACCCTCTCCTCCACAGGCCCGGTTTTTATGAATATCCTGGGACTTATAAAAACTGATTTTGTCTCTCCCGGCGTAAGGATTGTATCGGGAGAAACGCTGATCTATGCGGATCCGGTGGTTGTTGAGGAAACCTCAGAAGCAGACATCATATTGGTCACCCATAATCACCTTGATCATTTTTCTAGAAAAACCATTTATCGACTATCCGGAGTCAATACTCTGGTTGTGGGACCAAAAACCGTCACCAAAAAACTAAAAAAAAGAAATACACATACAGCGCAAATCGGTGAATTAATTACCCATGGGGATATACAGGTTGAAGTAGTGGAATCCTATAATTTACAATCTTCCATGCATAAGAAAGGAAGCAATTTTCTGGGTTATGTAATTCTTGTTGGAGAGGAAAAAATATACATTGCGGGGGACACCGATCTGATTCCGGAAATGAAAGAACTGAAAAACATAAGCATTGCCATCCTCCCTATTGGTGAAGGAAAAACCGCTATGAATCCCCGGACCGCTGCTGAAGCTGTAAGGCTTATCAGACCTGAACTTGTGATCCCCGTGCATTATGAACTGGGAAAAGGCAGAGAGGAAGAATTCCGTAATTACCTAAGCGATTCCACTCATCTGGAATTTTTCTTCCCACCCAAATAAGTTTCAGTTTGATAGTTGGATAATACTGTTAGTTTTAGTAGCCGATACTTAATATAATCTCGTCTACTTATCCCTATACAACTAAATTGCATAAAATGGGAATTACGGGACCAGAGAAAAGCACCATTACCTATTCCGGATCAAGATTCCAAAAACAAAAAACGCAACCGTTTACTGTTAAACAAGTTGCGTTTTTGTGTTGTCGGG
>CAYNDN010000849.1:0-2043 GCA_964395075.1 uncultured Lentimicrobiaceae bacterium
AAGAGATACACTGAAGAATGAAAAATGCAGCCAGATCGGTACCTGCATTAACCGGGTGGATGAAAATACAATTGATGGGGTTAAGGGTGTGCTGGACAAATTTGGTAAACCGGAGGAGATCAATTTTGCATTACCCGAGAAAGCAATCCTGCAAAAGCTTACGATGCGTCAGATCATCCTGTCATTGCAGGCAAAGCATTTTTACGGCGATAATGAAGTTTTGAACCACGATGTGATGGATTTTAAAGTGGCTGCCATGACGCTGGAAAATATTCTTGAACATCTGTCCGATCAAACCCTGGTTATCACACCCGGCGACCGCACCGATATATTAATCGGACTGCTGATGAGCATGCTGGCTGATAACTTTCCGAAAATTTCCGGAATTTTACTCACTGGCGGTATTAATCCAAGCCCAAGGTTAACAAAATTAATGGACGGGATTAAGAAAATACCGCTGGCCGTTTATGGCGTTGATTCAGATACTTACGAAACAGCCATGGCGGTGAGCAAAATCCATCCGGTGCTCACACCCGAGAATGAACGGCGTTTAAGCACAGCATTGGGTCATTTTGAAGCCAATGTGGATGTGGATATCCTCGGTCAGATATTAAAAATTACCAGCTCCCAGGTGGTTACCCCTGTAATGTTCGAATATGAGCTATTTGAACGTGCCCGTGCCGACCGTAAGCATATCGTGCTTCCGGAGGCTGAGGATGAAAGAATTCTGCGTGCTACCGAAATACTCCTGAAACGAAATGTCGTAGATGTTACTCTACTTGGAAATGAAGACGAAATTTTTAACCACGCCAAGTCGCTACAGTTGAATTTGGATGGGGTAAATATCATCGATCCTTACGATAATGACCTGGTGCACGAATATGCTGCCGAATATTTCAAATTGCGCAAACATAAAGGCATCACCAAAGAGCAGGCCTACGAACTGATGTTTGATGTGAGCTACCTCGGCACTATGATGGTCCACAAGGGACACGCTGACGGTATGGTTTCCGGTGCAGCACACACAACCCAGCACACCATTCGCCCTGCTTTCGAATTTGTAAAAACCAAGCCCGGCGTTTCCATCGTTTCCAGTTCCTTCCTGATGTGTTTCCACGATCGCGTACTTGTATATGGCGACTGTGCCGTGAATCCAAATCCGAATTCAGAGCAGCTTGCCGACATTGCCATCAGCTCTGCCGAAACAGCTATGAATTTTGGTATTGAACCCCGGATTGCAATGTTGTCTTATTCAACGGGAGAATCAGGAAAAGGTGAGGATGTTGAGAAGGTGCGGAAGGCTACAGCGATTGCCCGTGAGCACCGCCCCGATATGAAAATCGAAGGGCCAATCCAGTATGATGCAGCTATTGAACCAACCGTGGCTAAGCAAAAAATGCCGGGCAGCGAAGTGGCCGGAAAAGCAACCGTTTTCATCTTTCCCGATCTCAACACCGGAAACAATACCTACAAAGCTGTTCAGCGTGCCGCCAACGCCGTGGCCATCGGTCCGGTGCTGCAGGGTTTGAACAAACCGGTAAACGACCTCAGCCGTGGCTGCCTGGTAAAGGATATTGTGAACACAGTGGTGATAACTGCGATTCAGGCACAGGGAGGGGAGTAATATAATATTAGAACACGTTGGCCCGATCAAAATTTTTTCCGTTCAGATCGCACGCAGGCAATGCTTTAAAAAGATGGTTATTGTGTGATTTTGTTAATTTTGATCTCTAAATGTTTTAGATGCGATTGTTACACAAACAAGCCAATGAAAAGTAATGTCATACAACTCGATTCTCTGAGCATTAAAGGTTGGTGCTCTATAAAGAATCTCGAAAACTTCGAGCCAAAAAAAATAAATGTGTTAATCGGCCCAAATGGAGCTGGTAAAAGCAACTTCATTGGCTTTTTTGACTTGTTGAGTTGGATGCTTTCTGGTAAATTGCAGGAAAGAATAACTCAACTTGGAGGTTCAAATGATATCCTGTTTGACGGTACTGATATAACGCAACAACTTTTAGGTGAGTTGGCAATAAAAACATC
>CAYNDN010000850.1:0-2043 GCA_964395075.1 uncultured Lentimicrobiaceae bacterium
TCAAAAGCCCCGCCATAAATGACGGGGCTATTGAATTTCTTGAATTTAGAAAATAATCATTGATATTTTTGAATAGAACAGGTTAGGACAATTTTCCGGTAAAAACGGTTATCTTTTTCCGGAGTTTTTTCAACTGTACCCTAACCGGTTTAGCAGACGTCGTCCATCTTACCTGCTGAAGCGTTCGTTTATAAAAATCTTTAAGATACAAGGCCGCTTTTCCAAATAATGGCAAAGTAACAAGGTAAATCATGGCATACCAAAAATTGCCTGTTACAATCCAAACCACCCCCCAATGTATCAATAGAAAAATGGGAATAGTCATGATCCATGCCACATATTCAACGGTTGCCCAAAATACCTCATCCTTGATTTTTTTTCGAATCAGGACAGAAGGCAGATGAAATCCCAAAAAGAAATTCAGCCAGCCATACAGAAAAACAGGGAGGGTTATCCCGCTTAGAAACGCGTATGCAAAGGCACGCAGCCCCGCATTTTTTAGCCTGACAACTTCATCGCTAATTTTCAGGGATGACAATTTGTTACGGTATTCCTCAGCATACTTTAAAATTTCTTCTGCCTTTTTGGGGGCTCCCTTTTCGAAAGCCTCAACATTTCTGATGAACTGCTTTTCTTGCTCCAGTTTGTTTACCGGCTTTGTGTTTTTTGGAAGGTCATTCCTAAATACTTCCCGAAGTAACTCATATTCATCATAATGCTCTTTGCTATGGATTTGCAAGGTGAGTGGAATTAGCTTCGCATAAATTTCATTGCGTAGTGAAATTGCAGCCGCCCCGGGATTTTCCTGGTATTGTTTTTTAAAATCACTGATTTTTACAGGCTCTCCAAAAGTCACGATTAGCTCGCGGTTGAAGCGATTGTAATGATCGTAGAACAAGCCAGTTGGAACGATGTGGATATCCAGGGTAAAATCCTCACGTTCTTCGGCCATAAATGCAATGCGCGGAACCGCTTTTTTGTGGGCAGCCGTTTGCCGTTTGAAGGTATGCTGACCTTCAGGAAAAAGTGCCAGCGATTTATTGTTTTTCAGCACCCTTACTGCCAATTCAAAAACAGCATCGTTCTTCCCCAGGTTCTCCTTGCCGTCGCGCATGCGGTAAACCGGGCTTATCTTGAGGAAGTACAAAATTTTTCTGATGGTCTTGTTTTTAAAAATATCAGCCCTGGCCAGCCAGGTAGGCTGATGTTTGGTTGCCAGCAAAACCGCCATGGCATCCATCAGTGCGTTTTGGTGATTGGGTGCGAAAATGATGGGCTTATCTTTGGGCAGGTTCTCCATGCCGGCGATCGTGATCCTCCTGTGAATCATTTTGTGAAGCCACCGCGCATAAACACGCAATGCATCATAACCTAAAGAATATTGCTCATGATTCATGTATCAGGATTTTTTTACGTGACCATATAGTTGCAATCGTTAACCCGCTGATGATATGCCAGATTCCCCACCAGGCAGCGATTATCGTCATTCCGCCCAGTTCCATTTCCGGAGGGAAAATTTTTGGATTGAACATCAATGCCAAAGCCAGTCCGGAGTTTTGGATGCCTGTTTCGATGGTTAATGAACGACGATCCTGCTGTGGCAGTCGCATAACTGAACCTGCCAAAAAACCTGTACCCAAAGCCAGCAAATTGTGTAAAAACACAATGAAGAAAACCAGTTGAATATAATTTTTAAAGTGGGTAAAATTTGCTGACAAGAGAAAAATCACCAGCCCGATAAAAAACAGGATGGAAATGGTTTTGATAGGTTTTTTGATCTTTGCTGCGAATTTCGGAAGTTTGGTTGATACAAAAATTCCAAGCAATACAGGGATGCCAAGTAAAATAAAAACCGTTTGAAAAACCTGAAATTTGTCGATGGAAATAGGTCTGAGCAATTCACTTGCCGTACTATTTTGGTGCTGGATGTAGAGGTCGCCCCAAAGCGAAAAATTAAATGGTGTCATAAAAATGGCTGCGAGCGTAGCAATAGCAGTAAGTGTAATAGAGAGTGCGGCATTGCCTTTGGCGTTGGCACTCATA
>CAYNDN010000851.1:0-2041 GCA_964395075.1 uncultured Lentimicrobiaceae bacterium
CTGATAACCAAAGTTGCTTCATTGTATGCCCGGCTGAACTCTACCATCACAAACTTCTGTGCAGGGTTTGGATAAAGCAGGGTTTCGGTGGAGCGGATGCCGGGCATATCTTCATCAGTTCCTGTGATCAGGCCGTCGGGGGTGGTTTTGATAAAGAGTACGTCCCTGTTGAGCAGTTGAGAGAACTCAGCAAGATTGTAGCCGGCATGTATTATAATTTCTTCTTCCTCGTTCACATGCATTTCAAAAGCATCCCATTTGGCCTGGTCATCACCAATATAGCGATGCCAGGTTACTTCAAGGTCAGGGGTTAACTTCATTATGTTTATTTTTGCAGGATAAATCTGTGGCAATAGTTGCAATTCAATATTATCAGTAAAGCAAAAGATTAGGTTTCCGTCAGGTAAAATTTCTAAAGAGTTTCTGTAAGCAGGGCACGACGTAGTATCGTATAAAGTTTCATGAAGGTATTGATTTGTGAGTATTGTATCGTTTTTCATCATTAAAATACCGGCTCTATTTGGATCGGGGATTCCAATTTTTTCCCACTGGCCTGATAAATATTGCAAGGAATCATTGATTGACTTATGGGAAAAGAAATTGAAGAATCTGTTTGGCAATGTTTTGAATTGTAGCAAATCATAATTTTCATTTAGGTAAAAAATAAAGCCTGTATTTGATGGATATCCAGGGAAATACAGTCCAAAAACCAAAATTTTGAAATTTCCAACTGAATCAATATCTAATAATTCTTCGTGGAAGAGCATTGAGCCTTGATGATTGAATTTTGCATAATGTTCAATTTCACCACTTGGTAGTATCTCGAGATGAAAAGGTGAGACTGTATAGTTATCTCCAACACTGCTGAAATAATAAAAACGATCTTCCATAAAAAATGCATCACCATGATTTATACCATGTCCTACATCAAACTCTAGGTCAAAATAGTTGTAATCGTGAATATTCAAGTCTTGGTCTAATTTATAAAAAACTACACCCGGTCTCTTGGAAGCTACACCTGAATTTGCATTTCCAAACACGTAAATTGTATCATTTACCATTAATAGCTGTGTGAACTCGCAATGGTCGTTTTCTTCATCAACGAATGTTGCATGGTTCAATTCCTGCCCATTTGCAGATATTTCAACAATTTCATTAATAAATGTTGTATTTGAGCCGTATGGCATGGCAGTATACAGAAACAGCATATTACCGTTAGGTTTAATAAGTAAGTCTTCTGGATGGCTGTATGGATATGAACCAGTTTTTTGAATGATAAAAGTCTCTTGTGCAAACAAACTGGTACTCAACACAAGAAAACTAAAAATTATTACACTTTTCATAGTCTTACATTTTTTCTATTCTGATGAGATAAATAAAAACAAACAGGAAGATTCCTCCCTGTTTGTTATTACATTTAGTTATTTTGTAGGGATTCCATAGGTAAACCGTCCTGTATGATAAACATAGATATTATCCATTGCATAATGTGAAATATAACAATATGCAAACCTCTTTCCAGTGGGCATCAGATCATCAATAATGTATTTTATTCCATTATTGCCAATATAGTAATCCATCATAGATGGTGATAAACAATAAAATAAAATTCCAGGGGCTGTACCAGAAGCACTAAATAACCTTGTATGATCTAACTGTGGATCAGTGAAGGGAAAGTTAGGATCAACGTAGTCGTTTGGCTCAACATAATGAGTTTCAAGGCTATTCCAAATATCAGATGTATAATTGCTCCATTTAGCCTCGATAATATTTGCCGCATCCATTCCAACATATAACCCTGAATCCGGCCCACACATTCCGGCATCTCCACCCCAATACCAATACCCTGAAGTATCATTCAAAGCTTTGTACTGCGGGTTTACAGGAACTGCGTAAGCTACATTTACGTAAAACACCATCACCGTTTCCACCTGGATGTTGTACAAGTCGGCGGCAAACATCATGGTTCCTTCGGGCTGGTTTTGTTGTACCTGGGTGAGCAGTTGGCTGTAAACCGTTTCCAACTGGCTCAGCGTGTATT
>CAYNDN010000852.1:0-2023 GCA_964395075.1 uncultured Lentimicrobiaceae bacterium
GGTATATACGCTGATGAGCATCCGTGTAGAACATTTCCGGATGCAGAAAATCGATAATTTCTGATTGCACCTTTTGATCGAGCAGTAGGGCACCAAGCACTGCCTCTTCAAGTTCGAGGGCATGTGGCGGCACTTTACCATATTCAAAATAGTTTTGCGAATGGGTACGTTGTGCTTTTTTACGGCTCTCAGCCTCAGTGTTTTTGCGTGTTTGTGTAGTTTTAATTTCGTTGTCTGCCATGGCGCAAAAGTACCCATGTTCATCTTCGTTTTCTGAAAACCTCCGAACTAAATTTATCAACATCAACGAAATCCGGTCATTATCCACGATTTCAGATTTTAACAGATTTTTTTCGCTGATTACCGTTGGAGTTTCGCACAGATTGTCGTAGAAACTTCTAACAATAAAATCAAATACTTTTGCGTAAATCCGAGAAAAACCCATCAGTGAAGATCAGCGAGAAATCATATCTGCGCATATCAGCGAGAAAGAAAATTCGGAGAAACTTTTCACCCATTAACCGGCTTTCAAACAAAATTTAACACACAATTAATTTGGAATTCTAAAACCTTTGGGTACTTTTGCTACTCAATTTTATAATATAGATGATTGATACATTAATTACTTCCAAAACCCGTATTAAACTCCTAACAAGGCTTTTCCTGAACCCGGGCAGCAGTGGCTACCTCCGTGGGCTGGAAAGCGAATTTGGAGAGTCGAGCAACGCCATCCGCCTGGAGCTTAATCGTTTCGAGGATGCCGGGCTGCTCAATGCGGACAAGGAAGGTATGCGTAAGGTGTTTCGTGCCAATACCGATCATCCCCTCTATTCCGATATTCACAACATTTTACTGAAAACCCTCGGCATCGACAAGATCATCGAAAAGGTGGTGAAAGGCCTCGGAGATATACACAGCGTTTATCTTACCGGAAACTATGCCAATGGCATCACCTCCGGCGACCTGGAATTGCTGTTTGTAGGTAATTATGTGGACAAAGAATATTTGCAAAAGCTTGTAGCAAAATTAGAAAAGATGATCAAACGCACGATCAGCTACTTAATTTACACAGAGCATGACCTGGAAGGTTTTCTCAAAGGAAAATGCGCCACTGAGTATCTTTTGCTTTGGCAGAGAGAGGAATAGCATAGAGGAAAGTTCTTTGTTTGAAGCCGGGTTACAAGGTTAATACTCAGTAAACTAATTGAAATTTAATTAACCAACACCGAAAACCGAACACTAAACAACGAACAACAAATTGAGCGAAGCGAAGTCCCGAGAGCGATGCGATTCGGGACAACGAACAAAGAACAATCATCTTAAAACCCGTAGGTTACAAAACAAAACTGTAACTGACCGGGCGAAGCTGCAGGAAAAAGCGAACAAAAGATCATGCAGTACCAAACAACAAACAAGGAACACCAACCCCGGATCAATTGGTCAACCTATGATAACCCGCATAAACGTTCGCTGTAAACAAACAATTAACGTCAATATTGTTCGTTTATAACGAATAATAAATAATTATGAACAAAGAACGCCTGAGAGAAATTTTGTTTGATCAGCATGATGCATTCAATCAGCAGAAGCATCATCTTATCGATCGCGAAATCGATCTAAGGGAATATATCAAAACCGAACAGGTAATCATAATCTCTGGTATCAGGCGCTGTGGAAAATCATCCTTACTTTACCTGATAAAGGAAAAAATGAACCTCGATGAATCCGGTTATTGCTACTTTAACTTCGATGATGAACGGATCATCCCCGATATTGCCATTCTTGAGCAGGTTTACAACCTTCATATTGAAATTTATGGAAATGAGCCTGTTTTATTTTTCGATGAGATTCAAAATATCAACAACTGGGAAAAATTCGTCAATAGAATGTACGAAAAGGGCACAAAGATTTTTGTTACCGGTTCCAATGCGAAATTGCTGAGTTCCGAAATTTCAACCAGCCTTACCGGACGAAACAAAGTAGTTGAACTTTTCCCTTTCTCCTTCACTGAATATTTACGGTT
>CAYNDN010000853.1:0-2021 GCA_964395075.1 uncultured Lentimicrobiaceae bacterium
GCTTTATGTGTGTTTTTCTGTAAGATCTTCCACAAAATTTGCAGTAGTTCCTAACCAATTAACTTCCCTCACCGGCACGGTTCCTGATACGCTTCCGCTCATTTTCATCCAGGACAATCTTCCGCAACCTGATAGATTTTGGGGTGATTTCAACATACTCATCTTCCTTGATGTATTCCATTGATTCTTCCAGTGAAAACTTAATTGCTGGTGAAATGGTGGCCTTATCGTCAGAGCCTGATGCACGAACGTTGGTGAGTTTTTTGGTTTTGATAACGTTTACCACGAGATCACCCTGGCGGGTGTTTTCGCCAATTACCTGTCCGGCATATATTTCATCATTGGGCTCGATAAAAAATTTACCACGATCCTGCAATTTATCTAAGGAATAGGTAATGGCTGTACCGGTTTCCATTGCAATAAGTGATCCATTCCGGCGATTTTCAATTTCACCTTTCCAGGGTTCATAGGCCTTAAAACGGTGTGCAATCACCGCTTCGCCTTCGGTGGCTGTAAGAATTGAATTCGTGATCCCAATCAACCCCCTCGAAGGAATAGTAAATTCAAGTGCTGTGCGTTCATTTTTGTTCTCAATGTTGTCTATCTCTGCTTTTCTGCGGGTGGCAATTTCGATCACCTTACCTGAAAAGGCTTCCGGGACATGAACGGTAAGTGTTTCCACGGGCTCATATTTTACACCGTCAATTTCGCGGGTAAGTACCTGTGGCTGGCCTACCTGAAACTCGTAACCCTCTCGGCGCATGGTCTCCACCAATATTGAGAGGTGCAGGATGCCCCGGCCATACACCAGTAATTTTTCAGGGGTGTTTGTTTCTTTCACACGGAGGGCAAGGTTTTTTTCGGTTTCCTTAAAAAGCCTGTCGCGCACATGTCTTGAAGTAACATAAATCCCTTCCCTTCCAAAAAATGGCGAATTGTTGATGGTGAACAACATGCTCATGGTGGGTTCATCAACAGAAATGGGTGTGAGCGCTTCGGGAGCTTCATAATCTGCAATGGTGTCGCCGATATCAAAATTTTCAGGCCCCAACACTGCGCAGATTTCTCCCGCTTCCAATTCATGTTTTACCTTTTCTTTTCCCAGGCCTTCAAAACGATAAAGCTCTTTTACTGTGGACTTTAGTATGGTGCCATCGCGTTTTACAACCGAAACCTGCATGCCCATCTTGATCTTCCCACGGGTAATCCTCCCAACGGCAATCCTTCCCAGATATGAAGAATAATCCAGTGAACTGATTTGCATTTGTAAGTTGCCCTCCGGGAACTTTGGCTTTTGGATATGCTCCAGGATGATATCGAGCAAGTAGCTAATATCCTGTGTTGGATTTTCCCAGTCGGGGCCCATCCATCCCTGCTTCGACGAGCCATAAACTTCCGGGAAATTCAATTGATCTTCAGTTGCATCAAGGCTAAACATCAGATCAAAAACGTCCTCATGAACCTCCTCCGGCGAACAGTTGGGTTTATCAACTTTGTTGATGACCACGATTGGTTTCAATCCCAACTGAATGGCTTTTTGCAAAACAAAGCGGGTTTGTGGCATCGGCCCTTCAAAGGCATCTACCACCAGAAGCACTCCGTCGGCCATGTTCAGCACACGTTCCACTTCTCCGCCAAAGTCGGCGTGGCCGGGGGTATCGATGATGTTGATTTTAACATCTTTATATCTTACAGCCACATTTTTTGATAAAATGGTAATTCCGCGTTCGCGCTCCAGGTCGTTGGAATCCAGGATGAGTTCTCCCATGTCCTGGTTATCCCTGAACAATTTCACCTGGTGCAGGATACGGTCCACCAGCGTGGTTTTTCCATGGTCAACGTGGGCAATGATAGCAATGTTTCTTATGTCGTACATGATGTTTCTTTCTAATTATTTATCTGAAATCCAGGTTAAAAGGCCGGTTTTTGAAAATAGCGCGCAAAGATAGGCTAAAGCAGCATGGGATGCGTGAGCGGGTAGGTTAAGTTTTTCTTACTGTTTTGGAGCAGATGTGAGCCAA
>CAYNDN010000854.1:0-2016 GCA_964395075.1 uncultured Lentimicrobiaceae bacterium
CACAATATTCACATGGTCATATTTCGCTGCAAGATCACGGTCCATTTGTGTAGCTGTTACCTCAACGGTTTCGTTTTCGGCAAATCGTTTGGCCGTTTCCTTAACCACCGAAAAGGCTGCCGGCAGAATTTCATCGAGGAAATTTTGGGTTTTATCGTAACTCTGCTTTTCAAGTTTGTCGATCTCCTCGTAAAATTTTTCTTTTTTGTCGATATCCATTTCCGGATCCGACTCGATTTGTATTTTTATTTCATTTATTCTGGTTTCTTCTTCGTTGATTTGTTCATTGATTTTCTGACGAAATTCATCAGTCTTACCGCGCAGTTCGTCGTTGCTTAAATTTTTGATTGTTTCGTAAGCCGCAAGGGTTTCATTTAGAATTGGGTTCAGGGCTTTCAGGTCACGGTTGGCCTTTGATCCCAGAACGCTTTTCATGATTTTCTTAAACATAGGAGCTGTATTTTATATGAGGCATACCCATTTAACAACAAACATGCCTTTTGTCCAAACGTATTTATTTTTAGTGTCTTTGTCAATTTGTCATCAACTTTGCAAAGGTAATTCAATAAAATGGAAAAGCATATCAACAGTATTTTCGATGAATTAATTTTAGAAAATGGTAAGATGTTTCAACATGAAATTTTAAACCATGACAAATGAGTGTTTTTCACGAAAATGAAATGTTCATTATTTTTGAGTGATATTTTTTTCACTACAGACCGACAAAAACTTTGAGATTTCTCGCTCCGCTCGAAATGACAAGGGTTTCAAAGGTTTTGGTGGTGGAGAGGGGTAGGCGGCGGCTCCGCCGCCGCCTACCCCTCTCCATAAACAGCTAAGTGTCTGTCATTCCGAACGAAGTGAGGAATCCCTTCCACATTTTTCGATCCTTTTTAAATTTTGTCGGTCAATAGTGATTTTTTTTATGAGATTATTGTAATCTATTTTAGATGATTGGATGTCTGATTCCGTTTGTCAATGTGTATCTTTGTAAAAATCATAACATAACATGAGTACTTACAATAATATTTACAGCAGAAATCCGAACAAAAGGTTTGGGAAACCATGCATCAGGCAGACCCGGATAACAGTTTATGACGTTTTGGGTTGGTTAGCTGCAGGTATGAGCTTTGAGGATATTATAAATGACTTTCCTGAGTTGACAACTGAGGATATCAGGGACTGCCTGGCTTTTGCCTTTGACAGGGAAAGAAAGTTGAAAATTGCCTCATGAAATATATCTTTTAAATGTATTTAACCTAAAGTTAGCAAAAGGGTGCTATGAAAAATCAATCAGAAATAATCATCTTTAAAACTGGAGATGGGAAAGTTACAGTAAAAGTTATACCAGAGGATGAATCAGTTTGGCTTACCATCGAGCAAATGGCCGCCCTTTTCGAGAAATCGAAATCCACCATAAATGAACATATTCTTAATATCTATAAAGAAGGAGAGTTAACTGAGAAGGACACCTTAAGAAAAATCGGAATTTCCGATTTTTCTACCAAACCAACAAATCATTACAACCTTGATGTAATAATTTCCGTGGGATATAGAGTAAAGTAGCTCAGGGGAACAGAGTTTCGCAAATGGGCAACACAACGTTTGCGGGAATACATTATCAAAGGTTTTACAATGGATGATGAGCGGCTAAAAGGTACTGGTGGCGGAACATATTGGAAAGAACTTCTCGACAGGATTAGGGATATCCGCAGCAGCGAAAAGGTAATTTACCGCCAGGTACTTGATTTGTACGCCACAAGTATTGACTATGATGCAAAAAGTGAAGTGTCTGTTCAGTTTTTCAAGATTGTACAGAATAAACTACATTATGCAGTAAATAAAAAAACTGCAGCAGAATTAATTTTTTCACGTGCCGATTCGGAAAAGGAATTTATGGGGTTAACAACCTTTGAAGGATCAATGCCCACCAAAAAAGATATTTTTGTTGCAAAAAATTATTAGTATCTTTCAACTCATTTTCTGCCAAAAAATGGCAGAAAATGAGTTGAAAGA
>CAYNDN010000855.1:0-2016 GCA_964395075.1 uncultured Lentimicrobiaceae bacterium
AACCAACAAAATTTTAGGCTTCCAGCTTTTTCATCAGATTTTCGTCCAGTGCGCTGAGAAAATCTTCCGTATTCAGATAGTCGGCTTCTGTCATGTTTTTACCATGGATCAACAAAGCCAGGTCTTTGGTCATTTTTCCTGATTCGACCGTTTCAATGCAAACTTCTTCCAGCTTCGTGGCAAAATCCACCAGCCTTTTGTTTTGATCCAGCCTGCCGCGGTGTGCCAAACCTCTTGTCCATGCAAAAATTGAAGCAATCGGGTTGGTTGATGTTGGCTTACCCTGCTGATGCATGCGGAAGTGACGGGTAACTGTGCCGTGAGCAGCTTCAGCTTCCATGGTTTTTCCATCAGGTGTTACCAAAACTGATGTCATCAAACCCAAAGACCCAAAACCCTGGGCTACCGTGTCGGACTGTACGTCGCCATCGTAATTTTTACAGGCCCACACAAAGTTGCCCTCCCATTTCAGGGCAGCAGCCACCATGTCGTCAATCAGCCTGTGCTCATAAGTAATCCCGGATTTTTCAAATCTTTCCTGGTAATCATTTTCATAAATTTCCTGGAAAATATCTTTAAACCTTCCATCATATTTCTTGAGAATGGTGTTTTTTGTAGAAAGATAAAGGGGCCACTTTTTGCCTAATGCCATGTTGAAGCATGCGTGAGCAAATCCTTTGATGGATTCGTCGGTATTATACATCGACATGGCCACACCATCGCCCTGAAAATCGTACACATTATGACTGATCGGTTCACCTCCATTTTCAGGCTGGAAAGTTATC
The DNA here is from genome assembly GCA_964395075.1 of uncultured Lentimicrobiaceae bacterium. GTDB lineage: Bacteria > Bacteroidota > Bacteroidia > Bacteroidales > 4484-276 > SABY01. The sequence goes on from CAYNDN010000855.1 coordinate 786, forward strand.
GTCAGTTTCCCTTTTCCTTTTGTTACAAAATCTGTAGCCCTGTACTGATCGCCAAAAGCATGACGGCCAATACAGATCGGTGCTTTCCAGCCCGGAACCAGGCGAGGTACATTTTTGATGAGGATGGGTTCACGAAAAACCGTTCCGCCGAGGATATTCCTGATGGTACCATTGGGAGATTTGTACATTTCCTTCAGACTGAATTCTTCAACCCTGTTTTCGTCGGGTGTAATGGTAGCACACTTAATCCCGACATTGTATTTTTTAATTGCCTCCGCTGCATCCACTGTAATCTGATCGTTGGTTTCATCTCGTTTTTCAATGCCAAGATCATAATATTTAATGTCGATATCAAGGTAAGGAAAGATCAGTTTTTCTTTAATGAATTCCCAGATAACCCGTGTCATCTCATCACCGTCAAGCTCAACAACAGGATTTAATACTTTAATTTTTTCCATTTGCATTTTCAGATTAGATTAAACACAACAAATGTATCTATATATTTGAATGTGTTTACATATTTTATGCACAAATTTAGAAAAGTGGCCTGAATTGCTACTCAGCATTATTCATTTTAAGATTTATTAACGACAAATTAATTTTCAAATATTTTTCACAGACCCATCCTGCATTCCCAAAAATATAAAAATTCCAAAAAAAAATCCTTTCCCATTTTGGGATTTCAGATATTATACTAATTTTGAAAAAAATATGGCAACATGAGTAATTTTAAAATATTTGTAGTAGAGGACGATCCTTTTTATGGTGAGATGCTTAAGTATCACATAAGCCTCAATCCTGATTACATCGTTGAAAAATTTGAAACCGGAAAGGAGTGCCTCGACAACATGTACAAAAATCCTGCTGTAATTTCACTTGACTATTCACTACCAGATACATCAGGGCTGGAAGTGCTTAAAAAAGTCAAAGAACATAATCCCGAAATTCCGGTAATTATAGTTTCAGGACAGGAAGACGTATCTACAGCCGTAAATCTTTTAAAAGAAGGTGCTTACGATTATTTTGTTAAAGACGACGAAACCAAAGACAGGATATGGAATGCGCTGAAAAATATTCGCGAGAAACTTACCCTCGAAAAACAGATCGACGACCTGAAAGAAGAAATCGGGAAAAAATATGTTTTTAATAAGATCATCAAGGGAAACAGCAAGGAGATCAAAAAGGTTTTTGGGATGATCGAGAAAGCCATAAGTGCCAATATTACTGTTTC
>CAYNDN010000856.1:0-2012 GCA_964395075.1 uncultured Lentimicrobiaceae bacterium
CAGTTTTTGAAGATACTTGAAAAACAACAGCCGGTTTTCGTGCAGGATCATCAAACTGAACTAAAAATTGTGGGTATAGCAAACAGCAGGAAATTCATCCTTGACCGTGACGGAATAAAACCGGGTGAAGCGAACAGCATCAACAAATCAGGTACAGATCACAGTTCTATTGCTGAATTTGCCGAAGCAGCCATAGCGATGAACCTGCGGAACAGTATCTTCATCGATAATACCGCCTCAGAGGATGTAAGCCAGCTCTATCCCGGAATATTCGAAAAAAGTATTTCGGTTGTAACCTGCAACAAATTTGCCGGGAGTTCCCCAATTGCTTACTATCAAAACCTTAAAAAACTTACAAAAGAGAAGAACTGTTATTTCCAGTATGAGACCTCCGTGGCGGCGGCACTGCCGGTTATAAAAACCATGCAGGATTTGCTTCACAGCGGCGATAAGATCACCAAAATTGAAGCTGTACTGTCAGGAAGCCTCAATTTTATTTTCAACAATTATGATGGCAAGAAACCTTTTGCCGATATTGTGAAACAGGCCAAATATGAGGGTTACACCGAACCTGATCCCCGGATCGACCTCACAGGTTTGGACGTTATGCGAAAGATACTTATTCTTGCCCGCGAGTCAGGATACACCCTTGAACTAACCGATGTTCAGTTCAAAGGTTTCCTTCCTGAGGACACACTTAAAGCTGAATCTACAACAGATTTCATTGAAGCATTGCGGAAAGAAGAGGCTTATTTTAAAAATATGTACAACACAGCCATAAATAAGGGTTGCCGGCTTAAGGTTGTGGCCGGCTTAGACAATGGGCAAATTTCAGTTTCCCTGCAACAAATCCCTGCTGAGAGTCCGTTTTATCACCTCAACGGTAAAGACAACATCGTATCGATAAACACCACCCGGTACCAGCCCGAACCGCTCATCGTTAAAGGTGCCGGTGCCGGAGCTGAAATAACAGCGAGTGGTGTGTTTTCCGATTTAATTTACATAGTAAACCGTTAGTATGAAAACTAAAGTATGCGCTTTTGCTCCGGCAACCATCGCCAATTTGAATGTTGGATTCGATGTGATGGGACTTTCGCTGGGCAGTATCGGCGACAAGGTGGAAATCAGCCCGAATGGAACTTCCAAAAACAGGATCACAGAAATTGTGAATGGAGCAGGTTTGCCCTATGACGTTAACAAAAACAGTTGCAGCGGAGTTATTCAGTTGATGCAAGAGAAAACCGGATTAACTGAAGGGTTGGATATCCGCATCAAAAAAGGATTTGCCTCGGGAAGCGGACTGGGTTCCAGCAGTGCCAGCAGTGCCGCAGCCGCAGTGGCTTTTAACCATTACGCAGGCAACCCTTTTAGTGCGGAAGAACTCGTTCCTTTTGCTGCCGAGGGCGAGCGCATCGCTTGTGGAACTGCCCATTCCGACAATGTTGCGCCTTCTATACTGGGCGGGCTGGTTTTGCTTCATGAATCCAGAATAGTACCGCTTCCGCTGCCTGCGGATTTACATGCCGTGTTGTTTTTTCCGCAAATCACCATCAACACCAAAGGCTCCAGGAGTATTTTAAAATCCGAAATCCCTATCCAAACCGTGAACAGACAGGTGGCCGACATGGGTGCATTTGTGGCATCGCTTTATCAAAACGACATGGAGTTGCTCAGGGCTTCGCTGCGCGACCTGCTGGTTGAACCTTCGCGCAAAATGCTCATTCCCAGATTTGATAAAATGCGCACCGCTGCCATGGAAAACAATGCCCTCGGATTTGGCATCTCCGGTTCAGGCCCTTCCATGTTTGCCCTTGCCAAAAACCGCCTGGATGCCGAACAGATAGAAAATGCGCTCAAAATGGCATTTGCATATACAGGCATCGGTTCTCAACATTTTATTGAAAAATTGAGCAACAGGAGCAACGCGATAATCACCCAATTTGACGATTAAAAATGAACTATCTGAATACAAAAGATTCGACTGAAACCGTAAGCTTCAGGGAGGCTACCCT
>CAYNDN010000857.1:0-2011 GCA_964395075.1 uncultured Lentimicrobiaceae bacterium
CTACCCTGGCCCATCACTACGAAATGGGCGAAAACAAAGATAAAACGGAAGAGTACCTCCTGAAAGCCGGCGATGAAGCCATGAGATCAGGGGCTTCGTCAGAAGCATTGCGGTTCTTTGAAAGGGCACTGCATGCCTTGCCGGAACCAAGAAAAAATGATCCGCAAGACAATGTGATCAGGGATCTGAGAATCAATATTGCCAATATGTATCACGCGGTGGGCCGCAATTTGGAATCGGTTGAACTCTTTGAATATATTTTTGAGAAATACTTTAATTACAGGGTTGCAAAAACGGAAAAGGGTATTATGCTGAGGGGTATCTGGGGGATGGTCTTGATCGCTTTCGCATTTAGGTTTCCGCGGCTGTTTTTCAAAAAATCCATAAAAAAGGAGGATGAATTAATTTGCACTCATTTTGTACACTGGGGTACTCCTATTTCTACTATAAATCCACGACATTTTATTTTTAAGCCATCTGATGCGGTCAGTAGATTTATTAAGTACGATGCCATGGGTTCTCAGGCAATTCTGGAACTTTACATCCAAATTTCATGTACATTTCTTTGGGCATCATTCTCTAACCCAACTTCAAGGAAGATAATTGATCTTGCTGACCAGGCAGATTTTCAATTAAACCCGAGGCCTCTTTTGTCACTATTGATGACAAAAAGTATGTTTAACATAAATACCGGGAAATGGCATTACAATATTGATGTCGATGAAGTATTTAACACGGGGATCAAAACGGGTGAGCTATGGATGACCAGTGTCACCGCATTGTATCTTGGTATGCAGCAGACCGAGCAGGGGAATTATGCCCGTACTATTGAGATTTCGGATAAACTTAAAGAATTAGGAAATTCCTTTGAAAACAGTTTTGCATTAGCACAAGGACATAGAGTGAAATTCGTGTGCCTGATGAAATTCAGAAAATTTGAACACCTGCAGGAAATATTAGATGAAACTAAGGATTACATGCATAATATAGAAAACAAGTTACATGCATTTTTAATGGATTTGGTCCAAAGCCACCTGCATATTCACAACAAGGATCTTGAAGCGGCAGTAAAATCTTTCGAGGAAGCAGAAAAGTCCCTGGAAATAGTCAAGAGTGTCGGTAGCTATTATACAGCCTATCTGATTGCAAAAATTAATCTGGGCTTAGCGTTGATGGGCGACAAAAGAAACAAGGATATAAAAAATAATAAGGCGATCAGGGAGCTGCTAAAAACGTCCAATAAACTGATCTCCAAATCACAAAAATTTGTCAGCAACCTTACCGAAGCCTACCTGTTACGATCGAGGATTTTCATGTTTCAGCAGAAATACAAGAAAGCTTTCAAAAATCTTCAGTTTGCCATTCAGGCAGGCGAAAAATTCAACAGCCGCCTCGAACTTTCCCGTGCTTATTTCGAAACAACAAAATTCCTTTCCGACCCCAACAACAAGTTTACCCAACTCAACGGGATTTCAGCCGAAGAATACCTCGAAAAAGCAAAAACCATGTTTGAGGAGATGGATTTGCAGTGGGATTTGGAGGAGTACAGGAAGTTTGTTTCCAGGTAAGTCACCCTGTGAATAGGTTTGAGCCAAGGTTCTACTGTCTAAAATTACTGTTTCGCTCTCAGGGAAAATTCACGGGCTGACTGATCATTGTTTGCAACTAAATCACTATTTTTGCATTCAATGTCCAAAAAATCCGGACATTGATGTTTGAAAATGACAACAATTGAACTGCTTCGCAAAGAAATTGAACAGGATGTTTTCGATTATAATCAGTTGATGTCGGTTTTGCCGGGTTAAATTAAGCCGTGTGAGCTCGAAATCTGGTCGAAGGATTTTTTCAGGGCTGCAACAAGGCGAATTATTTTTGAATAAATATTTGCTTCCCTTAAACCCATTTTTCTCTATTTTTAACTCGCCTGACTATCACTATCCACTGATTTGTTATCCGAATTTTTTTCGCGTTCGTCATCAAAAACCCAGCGTTCAGATAAAATTCCCGGGCG
>CAYNDN010000858.1:0-849 GCA_964395075.1 uncultured Lentimicrobiaceae bacterium
CAGTCGCCTTGAGGAAGGCGGCCCTTTCCTCGTCCAAGGCCTTGATGTCTTCATCCTTCAAATCCGGCCTGTAGTCGTTTTTCGTTTCACCATAATATCCCTGATGCATCCCATAATACCCCTGATGCATCATCCCGGGGCCGCCATGCATCCAGCCATAATTCCCATAGCCTTCGCCCATGTGTCCAAAGGCATAGGTTCCAATCCCGACGGCAGCTGCAATTGCCAGCCCTATAATTAATTTTCTGCTCATATTCGTTCTCCTTTCTTTCACGAAATTTGACTTTTTATTTTCACCGTTGTTTTTATCGTGCACGACCTTATTTGCCCACATTAGAGAGCAAACGCTGTGCCAACATTTCTTAATTTTTTATAGATTAGTATAGTATACTGAAATTATAAGGAAAATTGAAATAAAAAGGGTTGAGCTCACCACAAATGAACCGGGCGCACCACTCGTTTCGCTGAAATGTGTGCGCAATTTTTAAGCGTTTGGGTTGGGTACCTGGATACGAATTACCCGGTTTGAAATGTATTCGGAATTAAAAAATTGTCAAAATATAGGGTCAACAAAAATTAAAATTAAATATTTCAGTGAATTATGTCATTTTCTGATTTTTTGGCACAACTGTTGCCTTTAATGTAAGGCAAGTACAGCTGAATTTCGCAAGTTTAGGGAGAGACAAATGGCACAAAAAAAAGGACAGGTAAAAAGAGTCAGCTCAGACGGCTGGGCTTTGGTTGTCACCGAAAGAGATGATGCCTGCAGCAACTGTGAATCAGCGCAATTCTGTCATTCACTGGCGGATTGTTCCAGGATGGAAACGCGGGTCTTAAACCGTGCCAAAG
>CAYNDN010000858.1:859-2005 GCA_964395075.1 uncultured Lentimicrobiaceae bacterium
GATCGGGTGGTCATCAGCCTCAGTTCAAAATCGGTTTTTAAAAGCGCCATGATTCTTTACATCCTGCCCACAGTGAGCCTTTTGGCCGGTGCCATCGGGGGCTTTGGATTGCACCAAAAACTAGGCATTGGCGAAACCGGTGCGGCGATTTTATTCGGTTTTGCCGGGCTGATACTGGGATTCACAGTTGCCGGTTTGATTTCAAAGCGACTGACAGCCAACAGCAAACTTACACCGATAATTACTCGCATAATAAAACCGGCAGAAGGAATTCATCTGTCGCAGACCCAAGCAGGACTCCGGTCCAAATGATAGTGAGTCTAGTAATAAAATACCATCTGGAATGAATTACAATGACCAAAACACAGATTAAGATTTTTCTGTTTGCCTTGTGGAGCACAGTCGTTTGCCTGGCAATTTATTTTTACTTCAGCCGGGAAACTTCGATTTTCGGGATTGCAGATTCGCTGAAAGGCTTCATCCGTCAAAACGGGGCCTGGGGACCGCTGATTTATACAACCGCATACGCATTCAGATCGCTTATATTTTTTCCGGCAAGCATTTTAACGATCACCGCCGGGATCCTGTTCGGCCCCTGGCTCGGCATACTGTTGACGATGATCGGTGAAAACATCAGTGCCAATATTTCCTTTGTGGTGGGTAGATACTTTACCGCCGACCTGTTGAAATCCTTTAGCATTAAAAAACGTTATGTGCCGCGCTTAACCTGCAAGATACAGGAGAACGGATTCTTGACCGTGCTGATCATGCGGCTGACATTTTTGCCGTTTGACCTGGTGGGATACAGCTCGGGCATGTGTAACATCAAACAGAGGGATTTTGCCCTGGCAACCATAATCGGAACCATTCCGGGACTGCTGACTTTTGTATTTCTGGGCGGCTCATTCTTAGATTTTCGCTATCTGTTTCTTGCGGCCATCTTTCTTGCTTCCGGTTTAACAATATCCTTCTGGCTGAAACGAACATTTCTCTTAGAACGCCTGATTGAAAAAAAAGGATAAAAACCAATGAATGGCAAAAAATCCCTGCTCATTGTCGATGATGACATCGCCCATCGCACGATGCTGCGCATTCTTTTTGACTGGGAATACGCAATTTTTGAAGCAGATGATGGATCTACGGCAG
>CAYNDN010000859.1:0-2002 GCA_964395075.1 uncultured Lentimicrobiaceae bacterium
TGGATTTGTTGACGGCATGTATATCACCCCAGATGTTTGTAAAAAGTATAATCTGCAGAATGGCGAATATGTTACCGGAAAAGCAATGATTGCTTACAACAAGAAAAAAGAAGAATGGGGCTGGAAAGTAATATCAATAGATGATTAAACCATTCTTTTTGCACCATAAATCATCACCCTGCCCATGATTTAAACTGCCTAATTTCCGCTCACTCACTTTGCATCATCAACATTAGCTTTTCAGTTCTTTGTTAAAGTTTTTTTTATCCTATCTTTGAAGTCATCATTAACCAAATTAATCACAATGAAAAACTTTAATTTTCTCATTTTAATTGCAGCCACAGGGTTGCTTTTTTCGTGTTCAGACCAAAAGTACAAGACCGTTTCCAAAACCGATGCAAATGGCTACACCTACGAAGAGGTGACCAACGACCCGATGAAAACACGGGTGTACACCCTCGAAAACGGACTCAAAGTTTATTTATCGGTAAACAAAGATGAACCCAGGATTTCAACGCTCATTGGTGTAAATGCAGGGTCGGCTTCCGATCCTGTTGAGACCACAGGCCTGGCTCACTACTTTGAACACATGATGTTTAAAGGTACGGATGAAATCGGGACTATCAACTGGGAAGCCGAAAAACCCCTGCTTGATGAAATCGAGAACCTTTTTGAAAAACACCGGGATGCTACTGACCCGGCCCATAAAAAACAAATCTATCAGAAAATTGACAGCCTCTCTGCCATCGCAGCTACCTATGTGGCAAGCAATGAATACGATAAATTGGTTTCCGGAATTGGCGCAAAACGTACCAACGCAGGCACCAGTTACGACTACACAGTTTACATCAACGATATACCAAAAAATGAGTTTCATAAGTGGCTGATGCTGGAAAGTGAGCGCTTTAACGACATCGTTTTACGTTTATTCCACACCGAACTGGAAACTGTTTATGAAGAATACAACATGTATCAGGACATGGACAGGAGTCGCGCCAATTCAGCGATGATGGCAGCTTTGTTCCCAAACCATCCTTACGGCCGCCAGGTGATTGGGTTGGCTGAGCATATCAAAAATCCATCAATGACAAACATTTATCAGTTTGCTGAAACATTTTATGTGCCCAACAACATGGCCATTGCGCTGGCAGGCGATCTGGACTTCGAAGAAACCATCAGCCAGGTTGACAAGTACTTTGGCCAGCTTCAGCCAAGAGAACTTCCGGAGATCATCCAGCCCGAAGAAAAGCCATTGGAGAAACCGGTCATAAAAGAAGTATTTGGGCCAGATGCCGAAAACATGATGCTGGCTTTCAGGTTTAACGGCGATTACAGCTACGATGATAAGATGGTTTCCATGATTGATATGATTTTGAGCAACAGCCAGGCCGGCCTCATCGACCTGAACCTGAATCAACAGCAAAAAGTGCTGCGGGCAGGCAGTTATGCCAATTTCATGAAAGACTACGGAATGCATGTATTTTATGGCTCGCCCCGCGAAGGACAGACACTTGAAGAAGTGAAAGACCTTTTGCTTGCCGAACTTGAAAAAGTAAAAAATGGTGAATTTGACGAATGGATGCTCGAGGCTATCGTAAATGATATGCGCCTTTCAGAAATTTACCGCAATGAAAACAACTTCTCCAGAGCATTCACATACGTTGATGCTTTTATTAAAGGAGTTTCGATGGAGCAAAGATTAGCTTATATTGATGAATTAGAGATGATCACCAAAGAAGAACTGGTGGATTTCGCCAAAAAACATTATTCAGATAATTACGTAGTGGTTTATAAACGCTTTGGCGAAAGCACCAACATTGCCAAAGTTGAAAAACCCGAACTTACAGCCGTTCCCATCAACAGGGAATACCAGTCGGATTTTTATAAAGAACTAACATCCTTAAAGCCTGAAGCAATCGATCCGGTATTTGTTGACTTCGATAAGCAAATCGATCAAAAAGCGTTGAAGCCGGGTGTTGACATGTTTTACATCAAAAATGAA
>CAYNDN010000860.1:0-803 GCA_964395075.1 uncultured Lentimicrobiaceae bacterium
CATGGCCTGGAAATCGGCTGATGGCAAGGTGGAAGCCTCCAACCTCATTGGCCAGCTTGAAACCCTCGCCAACGGGATGCTCAACAAAAGAACATTATTGGATTTGATCAGGCATTTCATCGTTTTTGAGAAATCCAAAACCGAAGACATGGAAACGGGCATCGTTACCATCAAAACCGTGAAAAAACTTGCCGCCTACCACCAATATTATGCTGTTAACCGTGCTATCGAATCAGCATTGCGTGCAAGTGGCTATCAGCAAAAGGTTGATAATTTATTATTAAACGTTGCTGAATCGCCCGAAAGTTATGGCGTACCGGGTGTAAATGTACAGCCGACTGGAGATCGCAAAGGTGGCGTGGTTTGGCACACACAGGGCAGTGGTAAATCCTTGTCGATGGTATTTTTTACCGGCAAGCTGGTTTTAGCCATGGATAATCCAACCATCGTGATGATCACAGACCGTAACGACCTGGACGATCAATTGTATGATACCTTCGCTTCATCCACTCAATTGCTACGCCAGGAACCTAAGCAGGCCGAAAACCGCGATGACCTGAAAGAAAAACTTCGGGTAGCCTCTGGTGGGGTAGTTTTTACCACCATCCAAAAATTTCAACCCGATGAAGGGAATGTTTATGAAACCCTTTCAGACCGTAAGAACATAGTGGTAATTGCAGACGAAGCTCACCGAACGCAGTATGGCTTTAAAGCAAAAACCATCGATGCCAAAAATGAGTCAGGAGAGGTAATTGGGAAAAAGATCGTTTATGGGTTTGCCAAATACCTGCGTGATGCGCTAC
>CAYNDN010000860.1:813-2001 GCA_964395075.1 uncultured Lentimicrobiaceae bacterium
GCGCTACCCAGTGCTACATTTATTGGATTTACAGGTACCCCAATCGAAAAAACCGATGTAAATACACCGGCAGTTTTTGGCAACTACATCGACGTGTACGACATTGCCAAAGCCGTTGAAGATGGAGCCACCGTAAGGATTTTTTACGAAAGCCGGTTAGCGAAAGTCAACCTCAGCGATGAAGGTAAGAAACTGGTTGAGGAACTTGATGAACAATTGGGGGTTGACGACATGAGCCAGACCCAGAAAGCGAAAGCAAAATGGACGCAGTTGGAGGTGCTCGTAGGTAGCGAAAACAGGATTAAACGGGTGGCTGCAAACATAATCGAGCATTTTGGGCAGAGGCAGGAAGTTTTCGAAGGCAAGGGCATGGTCGTGGCCATGTCGCGCCGCATAGCTGCGGAATTGTATGAAGAAATTATCCGTTTACGCCCGGAGTGGCACTCCGATGATTTAAATAAAGGAGCGATTAAAGTTGTGATGACTGCTGCCTCATCTGATGGTAAAATAATGGCACAACACCACACCTCCAAACAGCAGCGCAAAACACTTTCCGACCGGATGAAAGACCCGGATGATGCGCTTAAACTGGTAATTGTCCGGGATATGTGGCTCACCGGATTTGATGTACCCTGCTTGCACACACTTTACATCGACAAACCCATGCAGGGGCACAACCTGATGCAGGCCATCGCGCGCGTAAATCGCGTTTACAAGGATAAACCCGGCGGATTGGTAGTTGACTTCCTGGGCATCGCCTCCGACCTGAAAAAAGCACTTTCATTTTACTCCGATTCGGGTGGAAAGGGTGATCCTGCCATCGCCCAGGAACAGGCCGTACAACTCATGTTGGAAAAACTGGAAGTGGTGTCAAACCTTTTTCATGGCTTCCCATACGAAGATTATTTCCAGGCCGGGACATCTGAAAAGTTATCGTTGATTCTCCGCGCTGAGGAGCATATTTTAGTATCTTTCAATTCATTTTCTGCCATTTAATGGCAGAAAATGAATTGAAAGATACTTTTGCAAAATTTCTAAATTATTTTAAATCAATGAGAAAGGTCAAAAATATTAGTGTCTATTATTTGATGAAAAATTTAGAAATTTTGGGGACAACTTGGACAAGCCAAAATATGCAACATGCTTTAAATGAAACTCCTTTTTTGGTTTTGGCTTGTCCAAGTTGGG
>CAYNDN010000861.1:0-1994 GCA_964395075.1 uncultured Lentimicrobiaceae bacterium
GAAGTGTTCAATTCTTCGGCCACCTGGCCTTCTTTGGTGTTTCGCCCGGAGGTGCCTGCAGGTGTTGTGCCAATTGTAATGGCCCTTACAAGAAAACCCAGAAAACTGATAATGATTGCAGCCCAGGTTATTCCGGTTTCAATGGCAGGATCAGGGAACTCAGGCTTTGTGAAATAAACCACCGGAATGGCAAGTACAAAAAGTATAACCGGGATGTGGCTTCTGTTTTTGAAAAGAAAATTACCACTGCGTTCAAAGGAATGGATTAAGGCCATCGACGTTAAATTTTTGAGAGCGCAAAAGTACATGATTTTTTTATCCCCTAATTTTCTGCTGGCTAAGATTTATCGCGTAGATTTAGATTTTGTAAAAATTGTTGTTTTTATTAAAAAATCTGAACGAATCAAACCATGCTGCCTAGTCAGAAGAAAAAAGTTATCTACATTTGCAGCAAGCAGTTAGTCAGTTATATGTATCTATCAACTTACCAGTCAGAAAAAATTCTTTCACAACATATTTTTAACCAAACTCTCAAAAATGGAAGATTATAACAATGCACTCAAAGAATGGATCGACGATGAAAAAGCCGCAGTGGAATTCATTCATGTTTCCGGAAAACTATGGTTCGAAAAATCCATCGAGCTGATCATGTTGCGCAGTCAGCTCATCGACCGTGGGCCTGCAAAAGTGTTGAACAAGCATGTTCGTGCCGAAACCATCTTAGGAAAACCTGTTAAAATTCAGGATTCGTTATTGCTGGCAAAAGCAATTCTTACCGAAGATGTTGCTCCGGCCCGAATTGATATGGGCAGGCTTAACTCCGAGTGGACCGAAGAACAAGCCAAATATGGCAATGCCAATGATTTTATTAAAGAAAAACTCAAAGATTTTATTGGCACCCCTCCAAGAAGTACACGCGTTCAGGATGTTGTACTTTATGGTTTTGGCCGTATTGGCAGGCTGCTTGCGCGCGAGCTGATTAAAATCACCGGAAATGGTACACAACTCAGGTTGAAGGCCATTGTTACCAGAAGCAACAAGCCCGAGGACCTTCGTAAAAGAATATCCTTGTTCAGGAAAGATTCCGTGCATGGTCCCTTTGCCGGTGTAGCCAATGAGGACATCGAAAACAGTTGTTTCCGCATTAATGGCAATATCGTGCACATGATAGCCGCAAACAATCCTGAGGACATCGATTATACCCATTATGGGATAAATGATGCACTTATAATTGATAACACAGGTGTTTGGCGCGACCGCGAAGGATTGTCACGCCATCTTAAGGCAAAAGGTGTGAGCAGGGTACTGCTTACTGCCCCTGGAAAAGGCGACATACCAAACATTGTTTATGGAGCCAATCAACAAACCCTCGATCTGGAAAATGAAACCATTTTTTCTGCAGCATCATGTACAACAAATGCCATCGTTCCCGGGCTGCTCGTACTTGAAGACGGGCTTGGGATTAAAAAAGGCCACATCGAAACCATCCATGCTTACACCAACGATCAGAACCTGCTGGATAATTACCACAAAAAAACACGGCGTGGCCGCTCAGCACCACTGAATATGGTAATTACCGAAACCGGCGCCGGATCAGCCGCAGCCAAGGTTATTCCAAAACTAAAAGGAAAGGTTACTTCCAATGCAGTACGTGTGCCAACTCCTGATGTATCCCTCGCAATTTTAACCCTCGAAGTAGAGAAAGAAACCACTGTTGAAGGGGTTAACAAATTGTTCCTTGATGCGTCACTCAAAGGTAAATTGATCGAACAGATAAGATTCAGCAACTCAACTGAATTTGTTTCTTCAGATGGAATTGGTGATTCGTGTGCATGTATTTTCGATCAACCTGCAACCAAAGTTTCAGAAGATGGAAAATCAGTTGTGGTTTACCTCTGGTACGATAATGAATTCGGATATACATCGCAGGTAGTAAGGCTTGCCAAGCACATTGGCCGGGTAAAGAGTTACAGGTATTATTAAATTACCTGGCG
>CAYNDN010000862.1:0-1993 GCA_964395075.1 uncultured Lentimicrobiaceae bacterium
AAAATAAAATCACGGAAATTGCTGCACTAATCGCCGGTATGGCCGAAACGCAGGCAGCCTACGATGCAGCCATTGCTTCTGCTGATCAGCTTTTTAAATCGGAAGAGTATGAAGGTGCAAAAGCCGAATATGAAAAGGCACTCGGGTTAAAACCCGAAGAAACATATCCTCAAAATAAAATCACGGAAATTGCTGCACTAATCGCCGGTATGGCCGAAACGCAGGCGGCTTACGATGCAGCCATCGCTTCCGCTGATCAGCTTTTCGAAAGTGAGGATTACGAAGGTGCAAAAGCCGAATATGAAAAGGCACTCGGGTTAAAACCTGAGGAAACCTATCCACAAACAAAAATCACGGAAATCACTGCTCTACTCGCTGGAATCGCCGAAACGCAGGCGGCTTACGATGCTGCCATTGCCGCCGCTGATCAGCTTTTCGAAAGTGAGGATTACGAAGGTGCAAAAGCCGAATATGAAAAGGCACTCGGGTTAAAACCCGAGGAAATTCATCCCAAGTCCAGAATATCAGAAGCTGAAATCAAAATTGCAGCCATTGCAGAAGCATTGGCACAAAAACAAAAGCAGTTCGACGACCTGGTTAGCTCAGGTGACTTCCAGTTTGATGCCAACAATTTCCAGAAGGCCAAAGCATCATACAATGAGGCGCTTGCACTTTTCCCTGAAGAAAAATATCCTCAGGCAAAAATTGATGAAATCGAGGATATTCTTGCTGCTGAATATGAAAAGGCAAAACAGGAATACAACAGTCTGGTTAAAGAGGCAGACCGCTATTACGAGCAAAAGATTTACGACAATGCCATAAGCTATTACATGTCGGCAGCCAAAGTGCTTCCTGAGGAAACCTACCCCGAAGAGCAGATCAAAGCCATCCGAAAAACCATTGAAGATAATGTGGTAGTAAATGTGGTGAAAAACAGGGAATCCATCGAAAACAACGTTCTGAAACAATTTGATTTCGAGCCGGTGCCGCGTGTTGGACGCAAGGAAAGTTATATTGTGGTAAAAGCAAGGAATATGAGCGACCGGGAATTCAGGTTATTTCTAAACTACGGTAAAAGCAACCAAAAGAATGGTGGCTTTGTAATTAACATCCCACAGGAAGCTGACACCCGTGATTACATTGTAAAAGTTGGCGGACAGTATAAATGGTTTAGCGAAGACAACAACTGGATCAGCCTTCAGCCGGAAGGTGGCGATGTGGAGGTTTCATTTATTCAGATTTCACAGGAATAAATTTTGGATACTTTCCTGATCAGGTTTTACAACTCCCTTTTCTGTAATGATACCTGTTATGTATTCGGCCGGTGTAACATCAAATGCGGGGTTGATGGCTCCTGAGCCGGGTGATGCTGTTCTGATTTTATGGATATTTCCATGATTATCAGGGCCTGTTGCATAAAGCACTTCATCCTGCGACCTCTCCTCGATCACAATATCATTTCCTGATTTACAATTCAAATCAATTGTAGAGGTTGGAGCAGCAATATAAAAAGGTACTCCAAAAGTTTTGGCTACAATGGCTTTCTCAAAAGTTCCGATTTTATTGGCTGTATCACCATTTGCAGCGATCCGGTCGGCACCAACGATCATCATATCGGTTTTTCCCTGCGACATCAGCCAAGCGCCGGCGGTATCCGGGAGAATATTGTGAGGCACACCTTCATTCCGGAGCTCCCAGGCGGTGAGTCTTGCACCCTGGCTTCGTGGACGGGTTTCGTCAACCCAAACAAAAATATCCTTTCCGGCCTGGTGTGCTTTATATATTGGCGACAATGCCGTACCATAATCTACAAAGGCCAACCATCCCGCATTGCAGTGGGTTTGGATTCTATAACCGTTTTTGATCAATGAGTTCCCATAATCACCAATAGCCTGAGAATCCTGTGCATCTTTATCGGCGATCCAGTTGGCCTCAGTTACGGCATCCTGCACTGATTTTTTCCCGGCTTCGAAAACCCGCCTGGTAGCATAAA
>CAYNDN010000863.1:0-1984 GCA_964395075.1 uncultured Lentimicrobiaceae bacterium
ATTCAAACCACAGCATACTAAGGTATTCGAGGATTTGGATTTTGAGCAACAACGATGAAGTTGGACTTTATAGACGGACACTAAATAGTATTTTAGGTTGTAATATTCACCTGATTCAATCGTCTATATAAATTGGTAAAAAATATGAATCTCATCAAAACCATGAAAAACCTGATTACACTTTGCATATTCATTTATTCAATTTTCAATCTCAATGCGCAGTACACAACCCCCGGAACCGGCGTTGACTGGTCAATAGATGACCTTGTGGAAAATTCGGAAGGTGTTGTAACCCTCGAAACAAATGGTCAATACACCATAAATGAGGATTTGACAATTTCGTCAAGCGATTTAATTTCAATTCAGACGCCAGAAGAAATCAATGTAGCCGATCAGGTTTTGATTACCGTTGAGGGAACCCTGGTTTGTATTCCGCAAGGCGGTGGCATCATTTTCTTTAAAGCCCAGAATGATCACTACCTGGGGTTCAGGTTCGACGAAAGTGAAGGGTCTTCTTTTACATCAACATATTTTAAAAAGGCTGGTGGCATTGATCTTCTTTATTCGGATGTGCAATTTCTGGGATGTGATTTTACGGAATTCAACCAGGAGTATTCCACCGGTACGGTTGATTTATTTCATAGTTCACCGCTGATTGAGGGATGTAGTTTTTCCTATAATATGGGACCGGCAGTGATGTCGGGGGCAAATGTGGAGTGCTCACCGCAAATTTTGGGTTGTGAAATTAAATACAACGTGGTTGCCAACGGAAATACACCCCAGATCAACCTTGGGACTTCCGGTGCCGACAGCATTCGGATCATGAACTGTGAAATCATCGGAAACCCCGAAAACGAAATGGCCGGTGGAATTGCTGTAACAACGCTTATTGGTGGATCGGCCAAAGCAAGGATCGAGGGCAATGTAATCAAGGATAACCGTTATGGCATTACCTGTTATGGCTCAAACATAGGATCGCTGATCCGTGGCAATGAAATCAAGGACAACAACACCCAAAACCAACCCATGCTGGGTGGCAGTGGCATCAACTTTTTTGGCGATGAAACCAACCAGCCCATTGTTTCGGGAAATATCATTACCGGGAACCTTTGGGGGATAACCATCCAAAATTCGGCGCAGCCCAACTTCGGCCAACTTGAAGGCGATATTTTTAACCCTGGTGCCAATACTTTTATGGATAATGGGAACGAGGGAGCCATTTATGATCTTTACAACAATACCCCAAATCCAATCATGGCCCAAAACAATTATTGGGGAACTGACGATCCTGTGGAGGTTGAAGATCACATCTTCCATCAGCCGGATGATCCAACGCTGGGGCTTGTGGATTATATGCCTATGTATAGCCCTCCGGTCTCCATCAGTGAAATTGACCGAACCAGTAAACGCGTGTTTTCGGTTTCGCCCAATCCAGCCGAAAAACATACGTTCATCAATATTTTGGAAGATGTAAATAATGATTTGCATGTTGCACTGTTTGATATGTCTGGAAGGTTGATGGATACTTTTAGGATTGAAAATCCCGAAATAAACCAGAAATATGAATTTAAAGTAAGGCACAAAGGCTTATTTCTGATGAGAATTGCTTCCGGAAGAATTTCGGAAATCCACAAGGTTTTGGTTCACTAATATCCCATCCCAAAAATTTTTATGCTGAAATTCACCTGGTGATTATCACCCAAAAGGGTGAAATCTCATAGTTAAATATGTAGATATTTTCAGCACATTTTTGCGTTAACAAATCTTTAACAAAACCATAAGGGTCGCAATACCAAATGGTTATGTGCCTTTTTTCTGAAGTTTACTTTTCCCGCCTGGACATTGGTACATCCGTTGCTAATTTGGTTTTCAACTTTCACTTTTTGTTTAACCCATAAATATTGAAAACCATGTACAAACCTTTATCTTCCTTTACAAGTTTTTTTTGGATATTGATATTTACTTTATCAATATCGCAACTGAA
>CAYNDN010000864.1:0-480 GCA_964395075.1 uncultured Lentimicrobiaceae bacterium
GGCTTATTGTAGGTGTTATTTTAATCGCACTTGGCGGGTTGTTCCTTATGGACCGCCTTTTGCCACGTATTGATTTTGGTGACCTCTGGCCGGTGATGCTCATCGTGGTGGGCATTTTGATCATCGCCTCACAGGTGCGACCAAAAAACCGCAGCTAAGCGCTACGCATACGAATTTTTTGTAGAAATTTACTGACCATAAAAACTGAATAAAATGAGATCAAAAAATGTTTTTTGGGGTGTAATCCTGGTCACAATCGGGATACTTTTTGTGCTTCGCAATGTTGGGGTGCTTTACTTTAACTGGTGGTCGATCCTGAATATGTGGCCCTTATTCCTGATTGTACTCGGTATTTCAATCCTTCCCATTAAAGGCTTTGTAAGAATTATCCTCGCATTCCTTGTCATTGTGCTGTCTTTAGTTTTTGTGTCCAACACAACCTATTTTGAGTATCATCATTTTAAGCCACATCAGTGGTTT
>CAYNDN010000864.1:490-1983 GCA_964395075.1 uncultured Lentimicrobiaceae bacterium
TTTGGTGGGATAATGATAACAGCTACAGTTACGATTACGAAGATGAAAACTACGAATGGCGCGATCAGTTTCTGTTTGAAAACTATGATGAAGAAATGGAAAATGCTGTGCTTGAGCTGGATGCTATTGCAGGCGAATTTTATATTGAAGAAAGTACCGCCTACCTCCTGGAGTTTAAGCGCGAAGGAAACTTCGGAAACTATTACCTGCATGCCGATAATGAAGGCAGTGTTGTTGTTCTGAAAATTGATATGGATTCTTATGTTGAATCCGGCTCTAAATTGAAAAACAGTGCTGAAATTTTGTTGCACCCCGATCCGCTGTGGGATATGAAAATTGATGCAGGCGCAGCTAAACTTGATTTCGATCTGAGTCCTTTCAGGATCGACCGCATTGATGTAAACAGCGGGGCATCATCGGTGAGATTTGTGCTTGGCGACAAAAACAGCGAAATGGATGTATTCATCAACTCGGGTGCTGCCGAAGTGATTATTGAAGTGCCGGAATCATCCGGTTGCGAAGTAATCACAAATACCATCCTCAGCGGAAAAACACTGGATGGATTTGATAAAATTGAAAAAGGTGTGTATCAGACCGGTAATTTCACATCTGCCGAAAACACCATCCATATTGAAGTTGATGCAGCCATTTCCAGCTTGAAAGTGGTGAGGTTTTAGTAAAAGTTAATGGTTATCCGTTATTGAATTATTGATGCCGAAGCTATGCATTGAGTCCTGGATTCTTGAATCCGGGGATTCGGAACATGATCGAGTCTTGCCCGGTACTATTCATTACTGGTTGTTCCGGAAATCCATCCCCACAGGTTTCAGGAGTAAATAATTGAAAAAAAAAGCCGTCATGTTTCTAACATGATGGCTTTTTTATTATTCGCTGATCCGCAATTTTACATGTGGCCCAACATTTTTGAGGGGTCAACCCATTCGTTAAACTGTTCCACTGTTACGAGCCCAAGCTCCAGTGCTGATTCCTTAAGTGTTAGTCCTTCAGCGTGCGCTTTCTTGGCAATTTTTGCTGCATTTTCATAGCCGATGTGCGTGTTGAGTGCCGTTACTAACATCAGCGAGTTTTCAAGGTTTTTCCTGATGTTGTCGTTGTGAGGCTCTATTCCGATGGCGCATTTATCGTTAAACGATACACAGGCATCGCCAATCAACCTGGCCGATTGCAACAGGTTGGCAACCATAACCGGCTTAAAAACATTGAGCTGAAACTGGCCGTGCGTTCCTGAAACAGCAATGGCCATGTCGTTACCGATCACCTGTGCACAAACCATAGTGAGTGCCTCGTTCTGTGTCGGGTTAACTTTTCCCGGCATGATTGAGGAGCCCGGTTCGTTTGCCGGAAGCACAATTTCCGAATATCCACACCGTGGGCCGGAAGCCAGCAACCTGGTGTTGTTGGCAATGTGCATCAAACTTACGGCAAGTGTTTTCAGTGCGCCTGAAGTTTCAATCATGGCATCATGCGCCGAA
>CAYNDN010000865.1:0-1981 GCA_964395075.1 uncultured Lentimicrobiaceae bacterium
GTCATCATGTATTGACCATCCTTCAGTCCACGCATCTCCAGCAGGATCGAAAGCACCAGCGAAGTTAACTGATTCAAACCAGGTGTCATTATATACATCAGCGTAGAATTTACCTGCACCGTCAACCTCTCCTATGCTGGGAACAGCGTCGAATGTATTGGTTACTACATGCTTCACTACATCATTACCGTTGGCATCTAGTCCGTTAAGGGTGTTAAGGGAAAGAGCAATGTCCATACCTGAAATTACATTTTCCTGGAATACAACACCATTGTTGTCTACCATGTTGATAGAGTCAGCATCAGCACCGGAATAAGCAGTGTTGTATTGTGCAATGTATACATTGTTGAGAACAGTGGTTGTTCCAGGATCGCCGGCAACGCCGGTTTTGGGTCCTACATAGTTTATACCCTTGTCGAAACCTGTGATGATGGCATTACTGATACTACCAATGGTTCTTTCTTTAAGCTCAAGACCTTTGTCTCCATCGGCGGCTGTAATACCCTGACCAATAATGGTAACGTTGGTGAAAGTTGGGTTGGAATTTGTACCCCGACTTGCATCAAGGCCATCATCACCGTCGCACTCCATTCCGTTGTCTCCAGCCTTGTAGCCAGATGCAACACCGGCAACAGGAGGAAGCTGCACGCCCAGAATGTACTGTCCGCGTCCGCTGTAACCCTGGTCCCAGTCAAGATAGTCATCCTCACAAGCAACAACAGAAACATATTTGATGTCCACAGTGCCACCGAAAAATTCGATGCCATCATCGCCATTGGAAATGATCTCGATGTGTTCGAGTGTAGTACCTCTCCCAACAGAACCGAGCGTCAGACCGTTAATCTCGTTAGCGATACCAATCTCTGCACCACCGTGACGGATGGATACATACTTCATGATACCGGAATTGTCATCGTCATCGAAATTTCTCTGAGGTTCAGTAAAACCAGTAATAGTAGCTCCGGTAAAGTTTGCACCGTACCAGTGACGCTGATCCGGCCAGGGCAGCCCTTCAATATAACCGATACCATCTGCAAGAGCAAGAGGCACGGTTGGATTCTCCGGATTATTGAAATCCTCGTTCAGAATGTTATTTGTAGCATATCCCAGAAGCATTACGCCACCCCACTGCTCTTTATTGGTAAGAGAGTAAGTGCCATCAACATCATCAAAAACAGTAGTGAAAATGATCGGACAGTCTTTGCTTCCCTGGGCATTGATCTTGGCACCACGGGTAACGATTAATGCAGGAGCCTCTGTACCCTGACCATAAACAGCTTTGATCAAAGTTCCCGGAAGAATAGTAAGCGTGTTACCAGCCGTTACATAAGCCTTTGCATCCAGAATGTAGAGTTTCTCTGGCGATAGTATAGTACCCGGGGCAAGGTCAACAGACTGAATCGTAGTGTCGTTGCCAGCAGTAACTGTTCCCAGGGAACTGATAAAGACTGAGTCGGTAGCGGGGTTGTACTCCGGCCGACAATTCTGAGCATGAATGCTCAAAGTTGAAGCAGCAATAATTGACATTACTGCAAAAAAAAGTTTTCTTGTTTTCATTGAATTTTTCATTTAAGATTAATAAAAATAAATTGGTTTGTCATGACGATGTAAAATTCGTCTTTGATTCTTAATTGAAAATCAATGCCGGATTAATTAATAGAAAAGTTATGGATCAAAAATGGGTGGCAGGATTCAGGATTATTTAAGGTTGGAATCCTGGCATGCCAACTATCCCAATGATATCAACGAAAAAATATTTAACAAATATTTAACAATTAAAATCAGTTGAAAAAATAGTTTGGCACACCCCCTTTATCACATTCATTGTTCGAAAAACTGATAACAGAATCCCTCATCATAGCATATAGATTTTACAACGCCGCAACTACAAAAGGTACATTGTTCGACAGCGAATTGTTCTTGTAAAGCTATGGGTCAAGTTAGCGAAGGAGGCCGAACACCTTCGAAATATTTTTTTATG
>CAYNDN010000866.1:0-596 GCA_964395075.1 uncultured Lentimicrobiaceae bacterium
ACAGCATACTAAGGTATTCGAGGATTTGGATTTTGAGCAACAACGAAGAAGTTGGGCTTTATGGACGGACACTAACTAAAATATTTTCAAAGTAATAAGGATTGAAAATCCGCTGATAATTGCTTTCAATTTACTCTTTTATGATTCCTCTGAGTTGAAAGATACTTTCGCAAAATTTCTAACCTTTATAGTTCAAGAAAATTTTAGAATGAGGGTTTAACAGTTGGAATATGTTTTGCCCCGTCATTTATAGCGGTGTTAAATAATTAATAAACAATAGATTAATCAAAATCCAGAAAAACTAAAACATTTAAAACTACATTTTTCTGAATTGTCTAAGTTGGGAAGAAAACATTACGACTACAATCCTCATCTTTATTTGAAATCATTCTCATTAGTCGTACCTTTGCACAAAATATGAGGACATCACAATGACAATGGAAGAAATTATCAAAAACGCTTTGGCCGAAGACCTCGGTCACGGCGATCATACTTCACTATCAACCATTCCTGAAAATGCCACAGGGCGTGCCGAACTCATGATTAAAGAAGACGGCGTAATTGCAGGAATTGATGTAGCCGGGAAAGTATTTGAA
>CAYNDN010000866.1:606-1497 GCA_964395075.1 uncultured Lentimicrobiaceae bacterium
ACCGCCTCGCGGGCGGCGTTGCGGGCGGCGGGCTTGAAGCTGTTGACCCGCAGGTAAAATTTATTGGTTTGATGGACGACGGGCAACGGGTTCGGAAAGGCGACATCGTTTTTACTGTTGACGGAAAATCCATATCCATCCTTTCTGCCGAGCGGCTGGCATTGAATTTTTTGCAGCGCATGAGCGGCATTGCCACCACCACCCGCAAAATGGCCGACAAGCTGGAAGGCCTCAACACCAAATTGCTCGATACACGCAAAACCACGCCAAACCTCCGTACACTGGAAAAAATGGCTGTGAAAGCCGGCGGTGGACATAATCACCGGTTTGGGCTTTTTGATATGATCCTCATCAAGGATAATCATGTGGACTTTGCAGGAGGAATTGTCTCTGCTATTGATGCAACCCGAAAGTACCTGACAGAAAAAGGGTTGTCGTTAAAAATAGAAATTGAAGTCAGGGATTTTAAAGAATTAAATGAGGTTTTGAACAGGGGAGATGTGGATCGGATCATGCTTGATAATTTTACCGTTGATGGCACCCGGACTGCCGTACAGCAAATTGCCGGACGTTACGAAACGGAAGCTTCGGGAGGCATAAACCTTGATAATGTGCGGAGTTATGCCGAAACCGGAGTTGATTACATTTCTTCCGGGGCCCTTACTCACCAAATTAAAAGCCTGGACATGAGCCTAAAGGCTGTACATCATTTTTAGAAATTTAATGTTTTGCTAAATCCTGAAAATAAATATTTATCCAAATTAGGGAATAAAACAGTTGTTTTTCTTCGCAACAGTGCTGCCTTTATCATCAGGCAATTGCGAAGAATGTAGCGCAGGAACATATGTCACACGTCCAAATTCAAAGTCAAAGCCCCCGCCTAAATTCAAG
>CAYNDN010000866.1:1507-1979 GCA_964395075.1 uncultured Lentimicrobiaceae bacterium
CTGCCCGGATTTGATAGGATACCACTCTTTACTGTGCTTACATTTTTTATTAAAGGTCTCTTTGAAGGAAGGCTCACATTGCGTGCATCGGCCATTGCATTCGATTTCTTTCTGGCTCTATTTCCTGCTATCCTTGTATTTTTCACCATCATCCCTTTTGTTCCCATCGACGACTTTCAGCCTACGCTGCTGCAAACCTTGCATGATGTAATCCCCGAAACGCTTTGGACACACGTAAACACGACCCTGGAGGACATCATTACCAGACCACGATCCGATTTACTTTCTCTTGGTTTTATCCTGGCGTTATATTTTTCTACCAACGGCATAAATACCATTATCGAAGGATTTAATTCAACCTATCATGGCCTGGAAACACGCAGTTGGTTTAAGCAAAGGTTACTGGCTGTTTTTTTATTATTTGTGATCTCCATAATGGTCATCATCTTAATTTCACTGTCGATTATTGGCG
>CAYNDN010000867.1:0-1977 GCA_964395075.1 uncultured Lentimicrobiaceae bacterium
TCGTAAGCATTATTATCTAAATGTAAAATCAATCACAGATGTGAAGAATTTTCTTAAAAAATTTCTTACACTTGATGTATATATTTATAAATTGATTTAGACATTTAGGTTGTATGGGTGTAAAGTTACCAGGGTTTCTTCTCTTTTCTGTTTTTTTATTCGTTTCACAAGTTCAGGCACAGTTTCTTTTTGAACGTACTGAGACCAGTGCCGGTGAATTGCGTTTAGCTATCTCCAATATCGGCACGCTCGGAAAGCCGGATGTCAGAAATAATCCGGATGCAGGTGCCAGTATGCGGTTTCCTGCAAATACCGGAACGGAACACCTCTTTGAAGCGGGGATCTGGATTGGTGCTTTTGCCGGAGGCCAGCAGCTTACTTCTACCTCTGCTATTACAGATCCCGGAGGGTTTGCATCCGGTAAACGTGGTTTTGAGTTTACCGCTGACGGACAAATTCGTTTTGAAGGTGAAAATACAGGTGTAGGTATCAGTCAGCAGGATATTATTGCTAATTTTACAGACAGAAATACTGTTATTCCCGGAACCAATACAGTAATTCAGGGACACAATCAGCCGCTCTTTGCCGATGTGGAACTTCGCAGCCTTAACTGGGATTTTCCGTTTGCTGAAAATTTTACCATACTTCAATATGATATAACCAATAACAGCCAGATACATTCCGGAAATCCCGACGGTGTTGTATGGGATAGTGTCTATGTGGGAATGTATGCTGATTTAGTTGCCAGGAATGTTTTTACCGCCACCGATCAGGGTAGTGCTTTTTTCAACAAAAATGGCATCGGTTTTTTGGATGATCTTTTTACCACGTATGTATTTGATGCCGGTTCCACTGACAGGCCAAGCCTGAATACGTACGGAGCTGTATCATTGATCGGTTCAGAGTACCGGGGGGAGTTTTTCCACCCGTTTAATGAGCAGCTTTCAGACTTTGGCCTGCGGACACCCGATGTTGGGCCAAGCTACTGGCTTTTTTCAGCCGGCACCGGGGTATTTCTCCGGCCATCTGATGATATTGAACGGTACAGTAGAATGGCTGAGGTGTTTCCCATTGATGATACAAGGCCCGGTGCAGATGATCCAATCCGCGAGGAGCTTCGCACAGACGGACGGGAAAGTGAAGGAAATTATATTTCATTTATTTCGATCGGCCCATTTTCAGAAGTTCTGCCGGGGGAAACGATCACGGTCTTTTTTGGGGTATCGGCAGCTCTGAAACCGGAGCAGTTCCAGGGACTTGCCGGTAAGCCGGTAGATGATGAAGAGTCACGGGAAAACCTGGTTACAACGGTAAACTCCTTATTCAGGGTATTTCAGGGAGAAGATGTAAATAATAACGGAAGGCTGGATCCCGGGGAAGATCTGAATAATAACGGACAATTAGACCGTTTTCTCTTTCCGACACCTCCTGATAACCCTAATGTTCGAATCGAACTCGAGGCTGGCAGAGCAACTCTTTTTTGGGACAGAATGGCCGAAGAATCAGTTGATCCCATTACCGGTGAAAATGATTTTGAAGGATACCGGGTTTACCGGTCGGATCTTGGCGATGATACCAACCCGACACCTCGCCTTATCCGCGAATTTGACAACACAGGAAATGATGTTGGATTTAATACCGGTTTTGATGAAGTAAGGCTGGAAGAACCGGTAACATTTCCGGATGATACGGTTCAGTATTGGCATAAATTTGAAGTGGATGGATTGCTGAGCGGGTGGCAGTACCAGTTTTCGGTGACATCCTTTGATTTTGGAAGTGAACGTTTTGAAATCGGGCCGCTCGAATCGAGCAGAAGCACAAATGCGGTACGAGTATTTCCCGGAACTCCTATCAATGAAAATTTTGGAAGTAATGATGAAGAAAATCGTGTAGGGGTTTATCCGAATCCATACAGGGTGAATGCAGCATGGGACGGATCAACAGAGCAAACCAGGAAGCTGGTTTTTTTCAATCTGC
>CAYNDN010000868.1:0-1975 GCA_964395075.1 uncultured Lentimicrobiaceae bacterium
ACCGGGTGAGTTTGTTCCCCAATGATATTTTTCAAAAACCCAACTTTTTGCTCCTTTCTTTTCCTGATGTTTCTTCACATCTTTACAGGTCGATTATTTTGATGCTGGCCGGATCGGCGGTTTTCACACTGATCATCCTTTTTACCTTCGGAATCACGATTTGGGTGATTCTCCGCCAGAAAAGGATTTCAGAAATCAAAACAGATTTCATCAACAACATGACCCATGAATTTAAAACGCCCATAGCCACCATTTCACTTGCGGTTGACTCCATCGATAATCCTAAAATTTTAAGTCTCCCTGAAAAGGTCAGGTACTTTACCGGAATTATCCGTGACGAAAACCGGCGCATGAACAAGCAGGTGGAAAATGTACTCCAGATGTCGATGATCGATAAAAGGGATTTTAAACTGCATGTGAAGGAGATTAATGCCCACGAAATTATAACAAGGATTGCAGACCATTTTAAGCTGCAACTCGATAAGAAACAAGGATCAATTTCTTTAAGGTTGGATGCCATTGATCCTGTGATAAATAATGATGAAATGCACTTTTCAAACATCATCAATAACCTTGTGGATAATGCCATAAAATACAGCAGGGAAAACCCGGAGATCATAATTTCGACAGAAAACATAAACAAGGGCATTAAAATTTCGGTAGAAGATAATGGCATTGGCATAAGCAAAGAATCACAGGATAAAATCTTCGACAAATTCTTCCGGGTTTCAACCGGTGATGTGCATAATGTGAAAGGCTTTGGCCTGGGATTGAGTTATGTTAAGGCTTTGGTGCTTACCTTCAGGGGAAGTATAAACGTAAAAAGTGAGCCTGGCAAAGGAACCCGGTTTGATGTATATTTGCCATGCGAGGCGGAAGGAAATGGTGATTAGCAGAATGGATACTCGTTACCTATTTTGCATTAGCAAACTGACAGACAGTTTTTTGAAATTTTAAAATAGATTTACTATACTGCGGATGAAATGTCCCATTGCGAAAATGGATAAGTGTCTGACAGTTATACCAATAAAAATAGCCTATTAATTCAATAACTCAATAGCCCAATAACCAAAAAACCCAATGGGAAAAAAGATACATGTATTCATGGTGGAGGACGACCACAACTTTGGGGCGGTGCTCAAGTCGTACCTCGAAATACACGATTTTGTGGTGCACTGGGTGGATGACGGAAGACATGCTGTTAAGGAATTCCGCTCCGATGATTTTGACATCTGCATCCTGGATGTGATGCTGCCCAATGTAGATGGTTTTCAGATTGCTAAGGAAATTCGATTCGCCAATAAAAATATCCCGTTGATTTTTCTCACCGCCAAAACCCTCAAGGAGGATATCCTGAAAGGCTTCAGCCTGGGCGCCGACGATTATATTACCAAACCTTTTGATTCGGAAGTGCTGTTGTGCAAGATCAGGGCCATTTTGAAGCGCAATGAAACGGATCACGAAAAGCAAGAAGAAAAAGACGAGTTTCAAATTGGAAAATACAACTTCAATTATCCACACCGGATTCTTAGCTATGAAGACGATGAGCAAAAACTTTCGCCCCGTGAAGCCGAATTGCTGCGCATGCTTTGCCTCAAAATAAATGATGTGTTGCCCCGCGAGATGGCATTAAAGAAAATCTGGGGCGAAGACAGCTATTTTACCACGCGGAGCATGGATGTATTTATCACCAAATTGCGTAAGTATCTCAAAAATGACTCCGCCATCGAGATCAGCAATATTCACGGGAGTGGGTTTAAATTAACCGTTACCTAAACAATTCCGGAGGATTTTGTTTATTTGGCTATGGAAAAACAAAAGGGAAATACTTTTTACCAGACTGTTGCCGATTACTACGACACTGACGTTGATCTTGGATTTAAACAACGCGCCGAAACCAACCCCCTCCTGGAGAGGATCAGAAATGATTTCAGACAGATCACAGTAAAATATCCATTCACAAAAGTGCTGGAAA
>CAYNDN010000869.1:0-1975 GCA_964395075.1 uncultured Lentimicrobiaceae bacterium
GTTTTAG
Organism: uncultured Lentimicrobiaceae bacterium; assembly: GCA_964395075.1. GTDB lineage: Bacteria > Bacteroidota > Bacteroidia > Bacteroidales > 4484-276 > SABY01. The sequence goes on from CAYNDN010000869.1 coordinate 8, forward strand.
CTTATCCAAGTTGGGTAACTGTTTTCAATTAAAACTGAAAATTTATTAATTACAGTAAAAACGTAGAAATCACAAAATAGAAAATCATGGCAGAACAATCTAAATCACTCGACCTCAGGAAACGCATGCGGAATGCGTTGCAGGGAGGAGGCCAGAAGGCTATCGAGAAACAAAAAGCCACTGGAAAACTTACCGCCCGCGAAAGGATCATTGCGTTGCTTGATCCAAAATCATTTCATGAGTATGATCTTTTCGTGCAGCATGCCGGCAAAGACTTCAACATGGATAAGAAATACCTGCCCGGTGATGGTGTGATAACAGGCACCGGAACCATTCTGGGCCATCCGGTTTGTATTTATGCTCAGGACTTTACCGTTGCCGGTGGATCGCTTGGCTGGATGCATGCCAAAAAGATTACCAAGATCATGGACCACGCCATGAAACTCAAGGTACCTTTGATCGGTATCAACGACTCAGGTGGTGCCCGAATTCAGGAAGGTGTGAACTCACTGGCAGGATATGGTGAAATTTTCTTCAGAAATACACAAGCCTCGGGTGTGATCCCGCAAATCTCCGTAATACTTGGACCATGCGCTGGTGGTGCAGTCTATTCACCCGCACTTACTGACTTTGTATTTGTTGTTGACAAAATCTCCAAGATGTTTATCACCGGGCCTGAGGTAATCAAAACTGTGCTCGGTGAGGAAATATCCATGGAAGAGCTTGGCGGTGCACGTACACACGCCGAAATCACGGGGAATGCACATTTTTATGCCGAAAGCGAGTTGGAATGTTTCAGCCAGATCAAGCAACTGGTGGGTTACATCCCATGGAACAACTTTAAAAAAGCAGATGCTTTCCCACCTAAAAAGCCAAATACCCGCAAATTCAAAATCGACAACATTATTCCTGAGGATGCTAAAGAACCTTATGATGTTCGCGACCTTATCAGATCGGTGGCCGATGATTCTGAATTTTTCGAAATTCAGGAACTCTTTGCGGCCAATATCGTTATTGGTTTTGCCCGGCTTGAAGGACAAACCGTAGGATTTGTTGCAAACCAGCCGCTCGTGCTTGCCGGTGTTTTGGATGTGGATTCCTCAGATAAGGCAGCCCGCTTTATCCGCTATTGCGACTCTTTTAATATTCCGCTGGTAACTTTTGTTGACCTGCCGGGATATCTGCCGGGTGTTGAACAGGAACATGCCGGTGTTATTCGTCATGGGGCAAAAATACTTTATGCTTATTCAGAAGCCACCGTACCAAAAATCACGCTGATCATCCGTAAAGCTTATGGAGGTGGTTACATTGCCATGTGTTCAGCACACCTGCGTGCCGATTTTGTGTTTGCATGGCCAACGGCTGAAATTGCCGTTATGGGGCCCGAAGGTGCAGCAAATATTATTTTCCGCAAAGAGATCAAGGAAGCCGAAGACCCAAATGAACTCAGGCAGGCCAAGATCAGCGAATACAAAGAAAAGTTTGCCAACCCTTATGTGGCTGCTGCTTACGGTTACATCGATGCGGTAATCGAACCCAACGAAACAAGGCACTTCCTTACCCACGCCCTCACGATTTCGAGCAACAAAACCGTGGAAAGACCGGAGAAAAAACATGGAATCCCACCATTTTAATGTTGAACAGCTAAAAGGCAAAGAACAATGGAAAACATCAAAAACGTAAACAACACTGAAAACGAAGAAAAATTTACCGAACTGGATTTTCAGTCGCTTTGGGTTGATGAGGTGTATTATAAAACCACCCTTACCAAAAAATACGCCAATAAAAAGCCTTACGAACCACCGAGTTTAAAAAAGGTTAAAGCCTTCATACCGGGAACGGTGAGGGAGGTTTTTGTTAAGCGCAGGGCAAAAGTAAGCATGAACGACGACCTGATGGTGCTCGAAGCCATGAAGATGCGCAACGTGTTGAAAGCACCCATCGATGGCGAAATTAAATCGGTTAATG
>CAYNDN010000870.1:0-1973 GCA_964395075.1 uncultured Lentimicrobiaceae bacterium
TTGCATTGTTTAAAAAGGCTGCAATCATTGCCGATGAGATGGGGCTCGGAAAAACCATTCAGGCCATAGGAATAGCCATGCTGAAAAAGGAAATATTCGGATTTCGCAAAACACTTATTGTTTGCCCTGCATCGCTGAAATCGCAGTGGAAAAACGAAATAGAAAAGTTTTCGGACGAGAAAGCAAAAATTGTGGAAGGCTTCCCCGAGGACAGGGAGAAAGAATATCTGAAAAACGATGCCTATTTTTTTATTGTAAATTATGAAACCGTTTTGCGCGATCAAATCGCCATGAACAAAGCAGGTTTTGATTTCCTGATTATGGATGAAGCCCAGCGTGCAAAAAATTACGAAACAAAAACGGCCAATTCGTTGAAAGGCATCAATGCGCGGCACAAACTGGTTATTACCGGCACACCTATCGAAAACCGGTTGATCGACATCTTTTCAATCATGGGTATTCTCGATCCGTATTTCTTTGGGCCGCTATGGGAGTTTTCGTACAAACATTGCCTGTTCGACCCTGACAGGCACAATAAAATCAATGGATATTACAATCTCCAAAACCTGAACAAAAAATTGACCCGGGTTCTCATACGGCGCGAAAAAAAGAAAGTAATCGACCAGCTGCCAAACCTTCAGCAAATAAATGTGCCCGTAACCCTCTCTCCGCTACAGGAAGATTATCATGCTTCTTACGCAAAAGGAATTGCACAAATACTGGGTAAAAAATTTATGACACCCTACGACATGCAAAAATTGCAACTTTTGCTGGCCAGTATGCGAATGGTTTGCGATTCGACATACCTGATAGACGGCGAAACCAACGAATCGCCAAAACTTCAGGAACTCGAGTACATGCTTCTTGAGAAGCTGGACATTAAAAATGAAAACCGAAAGATCATCATTTTTTCAGAGTGGGTGAAAGTGCATAAGCTAATCGGCCGGGTATTGCGCGAAAACGGTATTGGTTTCGTTGAACTGAATGGCAGAATTCCGGTAAAAGCCCGGGGCGAGCTGATCAGAAAGTTTGAACAAAATCCTCAATACAAAATATTTTTATCTACAGAAGCCGGCGGATCAGGGTTAAATCTTCAGGTTGCCGATACCGTAATCAATTTTGAACTCCCCTGGAACCCAGCCAAAAAAAATCAACGCATCGGGCGCATCGACAGGCTGGGGCAAAAAAGTAAAAACCTTACCATCATCAGTTTTATAACCCGCAACTCCATCGAGGAGCGTATTGCGACGGGCCTCATTGTTAAGCAAAACCTTTTTGACGGTGTGCTTGGCAGCGATGCCGCAACAAATTTTGTGGACTTTAGCAGAAAGGGCAGATCGCAATTCATCGAGCAGCTTGAAGAATTTGTAAATGAAAGTCAGCAGGCATTAGACGAAAAACAGCATGAAGAGCACGATAAAGAGAAAATGGAAGTTGCTGCCGGGCCAGATGATGAGCACGAACATTTACAACCCGCCACAGAACCTGTTTCCAAAGGTTCGGACGCTATAACCGAATATGAAGAAAGTGATGAGGATGATGTACAGCCCACACGCAAACCAGTGGAAAAAAGTCCTGCCGAACCTACGCCAAAAACCAAAGTGGAGGAAATGGAAGAAGTTATGACCAACGGTATGCAATTCCTGAGCGGTATATTTAAAATGGCAACAGGTAAAGATATGGGTGCTGAAAATCAAAAAATTGAAATCGACAAAGAAACCGGCGAAGTTGTCATGCGATTTAAAATGCCGGTGTAAAAACAAAATTTATTTGCTCCGGAAAACCACTTAGCCTCAATAATTCAAGAAAATTTAGGAGGAAAAATAATCAATGGGAATATGTTTTGCCCCGTCATTTATGGCGGGGTCAAATAATTAACAAACAATAACTTAATCAAAATCCAGAAAAATTTAATTTTAAATGTTTAAATTTTTCTGGATTTTGCCTATTAATAATGAGAAAAATTCAAAAGC
>CAYNDN010000871.1:0-1616 GCA_964395075.1 uncultured Lentimicrobiaceae bacterium
CAGCAGTATGCATACCGTGACAGACGCACCAAGAAAAGAACGTTCAGAGGACTAAGGATACAGCGTATAAACGCCGGTGTCCGTCAGTATGGAATGTCATATTCCGATTTTATGGGCAGGCTCCAAAAAAATAACATCCGGCTTAGCCGCAAGGTTCTCGCCGACCTGGCTATGAACCACGAAGCAGTTTTTAAAGCCATTGTGGATGCCGTAAAAGATTAAACTTATTTTTTTTAATAAAATAAAGCAGGTTCTCAATTTTGAGAACCTGCTTTTTTGGTTTTATGCCATTGCTTACTTAATTATTAATTTTCTGGAATATGTATTACCAGCCTGGGTTTCCATCCTGATGTAATAGATGCCTGGCTTAACTGAAGTTAAATTTAGAGTGATGTTGGATTCATAATAGCCTCTTTCAAAAATCTGCTGGCCTGACATGGAATAAACTGAAAAACTGATAATTTCATCAGTAGCTGAAATATTGAATATTCCATTCCGTTTTCCTGATAAAATGCCCCAATCCAGTCACCCTCTTCCATCACCGGAGTGCCGGAGAATACGGTAGTTGTCGGAACATAAATTAAATGCGATGTGTTGGTGTGCGTGTGCTCCCAGCCCGCAGGCATTTGTACGGGGTCGTTAACAATAACTTCAATGGGGCCAGTTGGTTCACTCTCACCAATTTCATATAATGCTGTTACTGTGTAAAAATAGGTACCTGTCTCCAGGCCTGTATCGAGGTAGGTATTATCTGCAACCGGTTCAGTATTGATCTGAATCTCATCCCGTTAAACATTATATCCTATCAATTAAGATAACTGGCCGGATTTAAGAACAGTTTGTTCAATGTTATTGTTGTTTGGCTTAACAATTTCACCGGAATTTGCATACTGTTTTGCTGGTGCAAATACCGCGGTTAAAACTTCTGGTTGCGAAGCCACTGGAGATGTAGGATGTTACAGTGATTGGAGAATCATTTACCTTAGCTCCATCTACGTAAACATTAAATCCCTGCAAATCATTGAGACTTTCCGGTAAGTAAGGATCAGGATTATAACTGAGCGGAGGGTTTAAGCTTTGCTGGGCATTACCGGATTTGATTGATGCCTCATTTGGTATGTTTATGCTGAGTTGCTCACCGGAACCGGTGGTGTATGCCCTGATTGACCAGTTGTTGCTCATGCCATAAGATGAAAGAGGCAACCACACATTATCTACGAAAACCAGATCTCCGTATCCAACCATGGCCGGGCTGCTATCTACCGATGCAGGGTATTCGCCTGCAGGCTGATAAATTTCATAACCAACCCATACCGGCTGATCAGCATCAATTACTATAGCACTATCAGGTATGATTTCAAACCAGGTATTTGGGATCACCCCGCTAAGTTCCATGCTGTAAACAAGCGTTTCGGCATTTTGTCCTTTCCAGATTTTTAACGTGTACGAAGATATTTCACTTGCAGTATGAATACTTACCTTATTGATTGACTCGCCAATGAAACCGTGAATTTGTTGGGGTTCCCATTTGGCAGCTACAGCAAAAGATCCGCCTGAGGCAAAACCAATACTGTTGTTAATAAAGCCATTTTCCCATGATAGATATTCTGTACTCA
>CAYNDN010000871.1:1626-1971 GCA_964395075.1 uncultured Lentimicrobiaceae bacterium
CTCACCGGGGGGCTTGTCCAGTTTAGCGAAACAGTATTCCCGAAAACTTCAGCCTGTAAATTTTGAGGTGGCTGCAAAGAATCCTGTGTTTTCAACAAGATTGGAACGATCAGTATGAGTGATAATGCGATGCGTTTTTTCATGAATTTGACGTTTAAATAATTTGATTTAGAGTTAAACAAGATATCTTATGACTGTTCACATTAAATATATTTTGCATTGTGTATTGATAATCCTTTAATCAGACCACCAAACAGATTGTTGGTTGTTTCACTAAAACCTAAAAAAAAGTGGTTCTACTACCATTTTTGTGGGTAAATTCTTCTTTGCTGATTAGTGTTTGTT
>CAYNDN010000872.1:0-1966 GCA_964395075.1 uncultured Lentimicrobiaceae bacterium
TGGGAGGATATCCAGTTTTTACCGGCCCAGCTTGCCACCAAACCACTGCTCGATGGAGTTGAAGTCTCCACAAAAGTGGTTATCGGACCTAAGGCAAAGAAGCCGTTAGAGCTAGATATCCCGGTATTTGTTTCCGATATGAGTTTCGGTGCGCTCTCCCGTGAGGCCAAGATCGCCTTATCGAAGGGTGCTGAAATGGGCGGTACCGGCATCTGCAGTGGTGAAGGCGGCATGCTTCCCGAGGAACAGGAAAACAATTCCCGTTACTTTTATGAGCTGGCTTCAGGTAAATTTGGTTTTTCATGGGAGAAGGTAAAGAAAGCCCAGGCGTTTCACTTTAAAGGAGGTCAGGGAGCAAAGACCGGCACCGGCGGACATCTGCCGGGCGATAAAGTTACCGGCGAAATTGCACGTGTCCGTGGTCTAAAAGAAGGTGAACCCGCGATATCCCCAGCCACTTTTACCGACATGTCAACCTCCGCAGATTTTAAAAAGGTGGCCGATGAGGTGAGGAAGGTCACAGGAGGTATTCCTGTGGGATTCAAGCTTGCTGCCAGTCATATTGAAGCCGACATCGATTTTGCAATTGAGGCCAGTGCCGATTACATCATTCTCGATGGTCGCGGTGGCGGAACCGGCGCAGCCCCAACCATTCTGCGCGACAATATCAATGTGCCAACCATCCCGGCCCTGGCTCGTGCACGAAGGCACCTCGACAAGATCGGAGCAGATCATGTAACACTTATTGTTACCGGAGGACTCAGAATTGCCGACGATTTTGCCAAGGCACTGATGATGGGTGCCAATGCAGTAGCGGTCTCTAATTCAGCGATACAGGCCATTGGCTGCCTGGGCATGCGTGCCTGTCATACCAACAACTGTCCGGTAGGTGTAGCCACCCAGAAGGAGAACCTTCGAAGCCGCATTGCCATTGAAACCTCAGCAAAGCAACTCTACAATTTCTTTACAGCCACAAACGAACTCATCAAAGTGGTGGCCCGTGCTTGCGGTCACGCCTCTGTCAGGGATTTCAATTTTAACGACCTATCTACCATGAATCATGAAATACATCAATTAACAGGAATTCATTATGCAGGAATACACTAAAACCGATCAACAGCTCCACTGGCTGAGCCAGCTTCTCGCCAAAACAAACCGGGCATTTGTGCCTTCAAAAGAAGACGATAGCCATACCAACCTCAGTTTTGACAGTATCGGGGGAAGGCTTTTTGGCCGCTGGATCGATAGTCCGAACGGACCAGTAATTCTAACGCTGAACCTCCAAAAATGCGCATTCGAGTGGCTGGATAAAAAACAAAACAGCCTGGAAGAAATGACTGTAAGGGAAAAAAGCTTGAAGCAGATGGAAGAGGATGTGAGCAAGTATCCCGAATCATTGAAGATGAAAACAGATACAATCTTCTCACCGCTCCATTTCGAAATTCCTGATTACGGTATTGAATCAATCGCAAAGAATGACCTGTCTGACGAAGGGCTTCAGCAGTGGGCTCTTTTCCGTGCGCTGGCCAACGAGGCCTGCGTTGAGATGCTGGGGTACCTGCAAAAAGAAAGCGAAATCCGAATCTGGCCGCACCATTTCGACACCGGCATTTATGTAATGGCTACAAAACAGCTGGGATTGGGTTTCGGATTGGCCATTAAAGATTCCATGGTCGGAGCACCCTATTTTTATCTCTCGGGATACAAGCAGGAGAATCCAATTTCATATAAAAACCTTAACCCTCTAACACATGGAAAATGGGAAACCGGGGATCAATGGAACGGAGCCGTGCTTCCCCTGGGAGCGCTTGAAGGCTTTTCGAAAGAGGAAGCCGGAAGTATAATCGGAACCTTTATCCAGGAGGGAATAGATTGGTTCATAACAAACACACCATAGCAAACATGGCAAAAAAAATCATCTGGCACAAGGTATTAAGCAGTAAATCGGAACTGGCAGCCGGTCGTG
>CAYNDN010000873.1:0-1965 GCA_964395075.1 uncultured Lentimicrobiaceae bacterium
AAACCTTGCTCATTTCCCCATCATACATAATGCTGTCCTGTCCATTGAGTTGAAAGTCCCTTCGAACCAAAGCGTTTTGAAGTATTGTATAGTAGCCTGTAATATCCACTTTAACAATATCATTAAATACTTTGGCAATTCCTAAATCAAAATTGTAAGCGTATTCAGCTTCCAGGTCGGGATTGGGCACAACGACAGAACCAGGCTCAGAGTCAAACACCTTTCCTATATCGTCCACGTTTGGTGAACGAAAAGCTGTCCCAAAATTGGCTTTTATAGCCCAACTTTCAGATGGTCGGTACACACCTCCAAAACTACCTGTTAAAGCACCATTATTAATTTCAGCTGTTGTAAAAGGGAATGGATAAAAGTCAACATTATTGCTGAAATCGGCATCAAGAATAAATTGATTATATCGCAAACCTGCCTGTAATGTCAGCTGGTCAGATACTCTCAGCTCATCATTTACATAAGCTGCAATAGAAGTCCAGGTTGAGTTTGGATACCTGGCAGGGCCAACCTGATAAATTCCTGTTGTAATATCTGTTACTTTTCCATCAGAATTCACGTCATTTGAAATATATTCCATACCATAATAAAGGGTATTTCTATCACTAAGATTTTTAGTAAAATCAAGATTTACAGAATACGCTTCTACATTTTCAGTATTTGTTGTACGATCATCTTTATTAAAAGAACGATCAATACGACTTTCTTCAAACGATTGTTGTGCCATACGTAAAGACAATTGATCATAGACCACATTGTTTCCTTGATGAGTAATGTTCAAATTGTTCATCATCCATTTTTGTGGTCCATAATTCCATTCTGCGTAACGAATAGTTCCATTCCTGAAGCGATTATGGCGGTCATACCTCCCGTAAGGCGATGTTTCTGAATAGTGAAAGCCATATTGAAAATCCCATTTTTCATTGGGTTTAAATCTTACTTTTTGCATCAGGTTAACCTGTGAATAGGCTGACGGAATCTGCAAAAGCGGATCGTCTTGAGTAATAACTACATCTGTGCTATCTTGTCGTTGTGGATAGATGTTTTTGATATAGTCATCAGGGCCATTGCTTCCTTGTTTTAAATGATCATAATCCCAAGAACTGAAACTTGTAACCAAAGCCCATTTTTTCCAACCAACATTCACATCAAAATGCCCCGTCTTTTCTTTGTTGGCAGAAGCGTATCGCATAATAGCTTTTCCTGTTACCAATGGTTTGTCTGATAAAGAAAGTTGTGGCGTAAGCGTTTGAAAACTCATAACACCTCCTATGGCATCACTACCGTAAATAACGGAACCCGGGCCAAACAATACTTCCGTATTTTCAGTTGCAAACGGATCAAGATTTATTACGTTCTGAAGATTACCTCCTCTAAAAATTGCAGTGTTCATCCTAACTCCATCAATGGTATAAATCAATCGGTTAGTAGCAAAGCCCCTTATCATTGGGCTGCCTCCTCCCTGTTGACTTTTTTGTATAAATACCTTACCCGAAACACCCAGTAAATCGGCTGCTGTTTGAGGATTTTGTAAAGCAACCTCTTTGGATGATATGGAGATGATTTTAGATGGTACATTGCTCGATGTTTGACGCCATCGTGTTCCTGAAATTACTACCTCATCAAGGTTCATATTTGATTGTTCTAATGTGAGATTAAACCCTGAAGATTGAATTTGACTATAACTTAATATCTGGGTTTTATAGCCAAGATGGCGAATCTGAATGGTTTCCATTTCCTTAAAAACCGAAATGTCGGCTTGTCCTTTAGCATTTGTTAAAGTTGATGCTTGGGGACTTTCACTGATCAGCACTACATTTTGCAAAGGTTTTTCTGTTTGCTGATCTAAAATAGTTACTGTTTGTGCATAAGACATACCTATACAACCCATCAGCAACCATAAAAAAAATATCTTTTTCATTATGATTATCTTTTAATGTTAAACAAATAATAATA
>CAYNDN010000874.1:0-1965 GCA_964395075.1 uncultured Lentimicrobiaceae bacterium
AAAAACTTCTCGATTGTTATTCCCTGTTTGGTTTTGGCTTGTCCAAGTTGGGATTAACGGCCTGCTTTCTGGTATCCTGGTGATGACAGCCCTTTACTCCATCAATCTTCATGTGATGGGAAAGAGTAACATACCGTTAATTTCTGAAACAACTGTGTTTACCTGGTTTACTGATCTTTCAGATGTTTTATTTGGTGCTGATCAGCAACTCAATTTAATCGGATGGCAAGTAGATGCCGAAGATATGATTGTGTTGAATTCTATTTTTCTGGTTGCCATCATTTTTGGAATGATCCTGTTTTGGTTTTTTAAAACAGATATCGGGACCTCCATGCGCGCTACGGGCAACAACCCACAAATGATCCGCGCTTTAGGTGTGAGCACGAAAATCATGATCATTTTTGGGCTGGCCTTATCCAATGGAATGATTGCCCTTGCCGGTGCATTATTAGCCCAGTACCAGGGTTTTGCTGATGTGCAGATGGGACTGGGCATGCTGGTGTGGGGGTTGGCAAGTGTAATTATTGGTGAAGCGCTGATCACCAAAAAAACGGTGGGTTACATTATTACCGGGGCAATTATGGGATCGGTGTTATTCAGATTGCTGGTGGCGATAGCTTTGAGATGGGGCATGAATCCCAACGACCTGAAACTGATCACAGCGGTATTTGTGTTTATCGCATTGATCCTTCCGGGGATTTTGGATAAAACAAGAAAAACAAAACTGAGAACCAACATCCAGGCATAAGGAGGCTAACTATGTTAAAAACAGTATCGATATTTAAGACGTTCAATCCCAACACAGCCAACGAAGTAAAAGCTTTGCAGGGTGTTGACCTGGAACTGGAAGAAGGTGGTTTTGTTTGTGTGTTAGGAACCAACGGATCGGGAAAATCAACATTTCTAAATGCTTTGGCTGGGAGTTTTGAACTGGACGATGGGAAAATTATCCTGGATGGAATCAACATCACCAAATGGCCTGAGCATAAGCGCGCCAAGTTTATTGGCCGGGTTTTTCAGAATCCTTTTGCGGGAACAGCACCGGAGATGACCATTGCCGAAAACCTCGCATTGGCAAGACGCCGTGGTTTACCCCGAAATCTGAACTGGGCACTTTATAAAGCTTACTTACAGGGATTTGCTGATCGGGTAAAACCACTTAACATGCAGCTGGAAGACCGGTTGGATAACCCCATCGGGAAATTATCCGGTGGCCAGCGCCAGGCACTTACGCTCTTAATGGCCACCTGGTGAAAGCCCAAACTTTTGCTGCTGGACGAGCACACTGCCGCCCTTGATCCCAAGACAGCTGCACGGGTAATCCAGCTCACCGAGGAAGTTGTAAAGCAGGATAACCTGACCACACTCATGGTGACCCATTCCATGCAACAGGCCGTAAATTTGGGAAACCGCATCCTGATGATGCACCAGGGAAAGATCGTTTATGATTTTTCGGGGGATGACAAAAAACGCCTGAAAGTGGCCGACCTGCTCGCATTATTTGATGAGATCAGACGAAAAGATCAAATCGATCCAACAGTTTCAGAATTTTTGAAAGTGAATTATGTTTGATTAATCTCAATAAAACGTACATGACCCCATCCCCAGCCCTTCCCCTTCGGGGCTGCGAACCCGGGGGTAGGTAACGCAACCCTGGTACAAACTGAATGCCTTCAGACCAGAGTACAAACCGCAAAAAATTACAGGTATTTGTCCCGGACTGGATTCACGGAGTGATTAAACCTGAAGCCGGGCGCAGCATTTTATTTTTGCCTCACCCCCGGCCCCTCTCCAAAATTGGAGAGTGGAGCGCACTCGCATGGGAGTTGAAGGTGTGTTTTTGTGTGAAATGCTTCGCTTTTGGTTTTCCTTCAAATCTTAGGAGCTTCCGCTCCCTTCCCCGATTCGGAGAATAATGGCGCTAACATAACACAATAATATTATTATCTTTGCAAGATGATTAAC
>CAYNDN010000875.1:0-1418 GCA_964395075.1 uncultured Lentimicrobiaceae bacterium
ATGCCCACCTTCAGGATTCAAGCCACGCCACCAACCCACATTCCAGTTGATCCAGTCGGAGCAAACCACATAAGAGTTAATGTGCACATAATCCACCAGGCTTTTGTAGTCGAGCTTCGATTTTACATATTCCCAGTTTTCCGGATCGGCCATGTCCTGGTATTTGATAAAATCATGGAGTTCGTTCCAGTCGTCCCAGGCTTCTTGTCCGCCATATTCGGCCCAGCTACCGCCCCATAATTTCAGGTAATAGATGTTATATTTGTCCTGATTGTAATAATAATCGGTAAAGTCGTGATCGCTCACTTTTTCGCGGTAACCGTAAATTCCCCAGTAAATTCCATTAACATACATCAAACCTTTTTGCCCTCTCCTTACATCCAGATGCAAACCACCTTTCTCAGCAGTGTTCTGAACAAAATAGTCCCGAAGGTGCGCACTTGTATCAATGCCGGGATAGTTGTCATCGCCGGCGGCACGCAGGATCACACGCTGAAACTCTTCCCTGTCGGTAATCGGGATCATCTGCTCACGAATGGCATAATTGTATCCACATTCGTCGCGGGAAATATAGTCGATACTTCGCTGGTCGTGCACCCACGAATCCTGTCCATGCTCATTAAACTCCCCATAACCAAACGTAGTTCGCTCGCCATTGCTGTTAAAATATTCGAATGTGCCAAATGGACGGAGCCACTGATTTCCGTTGAGCAGGTTGTCCAGTTCTTCGGCTGATACCGACATCACAGCAAGGGTATGACTTTCGTTGATGAAATAAGTGTTGAATTCAATGAAACTTGGCAGAACATCATTGTTGATGCTCACAGCTATAGCTTTAACAATGGTAGTATTGCTAACTGATATAGGCGTGGTAAACACTTGTGATGACGGAGTAGGTTTGCTTCCATCAGTAGTATAATGAATTTGCGCATTGGGATCTTCGGTGGACAGCCCCACAAACAATTCGGTTTCGTAAAAACCTGCCGGAATGGTCATTACCGGTTTTTCAGCATATCGCTCATAAGGTGTGCTCCCATCGTTGGAATAACCACAGGTTGGATTTATAAAAACCGCCCAATTATTAGCCCCGTCAGTACTGCGGCCACGCGAATGTTCCTTTTGGGTTACTTCAATTTCCACCATATCTGAGGCACCTCCTGAAAGAGTACTCAATATCACGTACTCAGGATCATCCTTAGTTTGAGTTAATTTAAAATTTGTGTGCATGTGGCTGGGGGAAATGGACTCATTTCGTCCTGATGCCCAAACCCGGATAAAACCGTACCCATCAATGGTTGTCCCCTCCGGGAAAGTCCATCTGAAAGGTAAGTCCTGTTTATCGCTCAATCCATATCCACTAATATCCAATGTTTCCGGGGAAGTATTGTATATTTCAATCCAATCTTCAAAACGGCTAT
>CAYNDN010000875.1:1428-1954 GCA_964395075.1 uncultured Lentimicrobiaceae bacterium
GCTATAATTGTCGCCAAATCCGCTAAGGTTTGAGCAGGAGTATTCGTTAATAACAACCTGGGCTGAGGCAGGTAGGAATAAGGTTAGTAAGCATGTTATCAAAAATGAGAAGTACAGTTTAGTTCGCATGGTAGTCGTTGTTTGTTTCTAAAATATCCATTCCGGTTGAAAAGGAGCTAAATTAAGGTTTTTTTCCAATCCTGCGTTGCAGGGCATAAAAAAAGCCCCAACAAAAGTTGAGGCCTTTAGGATTTCTTTACTCAGTTTTAACTATATAAGTTTCACATCGATAGCATTCAATCCTTTTTTTCCTTGCTTAAGTTCAAACGATACATCGTCATCTTCATTAATGCGGTCGATAAGACCAGTTACGTGTACGAAGTATTCTTCGTTTGTCTCAGCGTCTTTAATAAAACCGAAACCTTTGGCTTCATTAAAGAATTTTACTTTACCTTCTTTCATAAAAATTGTAATCGTGTTGTTTAATTAAAAATGTCGCGGCAAAGATATACTTATAATTAACTGT
>CAYNDN010000876.1:0-1954 GCA_964395075.1 uncultured Lentimicrobiaceae bacterium
TGGCATCCCATCTCAGCACATTTTTTCCGGTAAGTATTGATTTGATCGTTGATGCGCAGGTTGGCAGGAATGTCAATACTTTCGAGGTGATGTTCAAGCTGTATCTCCATTTTTTTTGTCCGGTTAAATAATTTAAAAATCATAAGACCCATAGTGAATTGATAAACCATCTGCGGCTGTCGTAATAGTTTTTTACCAGGCTGAAACCGGATTCATTAGCAAGTTGTAAGATCATCTCCTCATCATATTTTTGGGACATCTCCATGAAAATGCTTTCGCTCTCAGCAAATCTGAACGATTCGTCCAATTTATAAAGGTTAACGGTTTGATCTTTCCTACACACCAAAAAACTTTTGGCTGTGCCGGTATTTGGATCATACGTTTCCTTGTGATAAAAATCATCAAGCTTGAAATCGGCATCCAACTCACGATTGATGCGGGCAAGCAGGTTCAGGTTAAATTCAGCCGTGAGCCCGTGTGGGTCGTCGTAGGCTTTGAGTATGATTTCAGGGTCTTTCTTAAGGTCGAAACCGATCAGCAGTTTGTCGCCCTTGTTGAGCACAGCATTTAACTGTTTCAGGAAATTCACGGATTTTTCATGGGTAAAATTACCAATGTTCGATCCCAGGAACAAAATTACTTTTGGCATTTTTCCGTTCAGGCCGGAAATCATCCGGAAATAGTCTCCGGTGCGGCCATCCGTTTTCAAAGCCGGCATTTCATTTTGCAATTTGTTTTGCAGGTTTTCAATGGCCCGTGCAGAAATATCAATCGGGATATACCTGAAATCACGCTTTTTATGAAGCAATTCCGCGAGCAGAATTTTGGTTTTCAGTCCGTCGCCGGCACCCAGCTCTATCAGTTCAAAGGTGCGGTTGTCAGGATTGAAGTCGGCGCAGATAGCTGCTTTTTGTTTTTCAAATATTTCAAGCTCGCAATCCGTCAGGTAATATTCTGGCATGCGCATGATCTTTTCAAAAATCTCGCTTCCGTTGTGATCGTAAAAATATTTAGAAGATAAATTTTTTGGATTTGACGAAAGCCCCTGCAATGTATCTTCGGCAAAAGCTGATAAAATTAATTGTTGTTCCATTTTTAGTTTTTTTACTCTCGCAAAGTGTTTTTATCTCACGCAAAGACGCAAAGCCGCAAAGTTTCGTTTCTCACGCAAAGACGCAAAGTTTCGTTTCTCACGCAAAGACGCAAAGGCGCAAAGCTCTCTTTTTTCATATTTTCGCAAGGTTTCTTCTATTTTTCTTGGCGGCTTAGCGGCTTGGCGTGCAGTTTTGTTTTCTCGCAAAGACGCAAAGACGCAAAGATTTCTTTTCTCATAATTCTGCAAGGTTTCTTCTATTTTTCTTGGCGGCTTAGCGGCTTGGCGCGCGGTTTTTTTCCTCACGCAAAGGCGCAAAGACGCAAAGACTTTCTTTTCTATTCTCGCGAAAACGCAAAGTGTTTCTTTTCTCCTGGCAATCCTGGCTTGCAGTTTTTATAAGTGATTTACAATACGTGTTATGCCATCTTTGATTAATTTCTCATTAAAGTTTATGAGCAATCCTAACTTTAATTCTGTAAGTTTAAGATAGGTCAGCAAAATTTTTGGATGCACAGGAGCGATTTGTTCAACTGATTTTAGTTCAACAATTACCTTTTTCTCCACAATTAAATCGGATCGAAAACCAATATCCATTTTTATGTCTTTCCAAAAAACGGGAATAGCTTTTTGGCGTTCAACTTTTAATCCAAGTTGTCTGAGTTCATATGTTAGGATTTCTTCATAAACCGATTCAAGTAATCCAGGCCCCAGTTTAGTGTGAATATGATAGCATGTATTCACAACGATTTTTGCAATTTCATTTTCAGTCATAATTTGATGTTTAAAGTTTATAAATTAGAACTATTTGATATGCCATAAATCTCTTACAAAACTGTGAAACCACAAAATATTCTTTTT
>CAYNDN010000877.1:0-1951 GCA_964395075.1 uncultured Lentimicrobiaceae bacterium
TACCAACAACAGGAAAACATATCATGAAAATTTTAGGCTACTTTAATTACTTTCTGAAGTTTATTCCAAATTATTCTGCTTTATTCCAAAAACTTGAAATATTAAGATATAAAAGAAAAATTAATTGGACTGAATCTCATCAAAAGATTATCGACACAGCAAAGAAAATATTAGAAACTGCTCCAATTTTAAAGTTCCCAGATTATTCAAAGAAATTAGTTTTGGCTGTAGATGCATCCCAATCAGGATTAGGAGGAGTACTATTTCAAAAAAATGAAAAAGATATTGAATTAATCTCTTTTAACTCAAGAGCTTTAAAGAGAAATGAGAGAACACATTCTATTCCACATAAAGAAGTTCTTGTAATAACATTCAATTTAAAATACTACGAAGAATTTTTGAAAGGAAGAAAATTTACAGTACTTTCTGATAGTCAATCATTAGTAAAACTCTTAAAAAAGGTCAAAATGGAAAAAACTCCAAAAGCATGGTTCCTTAATGCTGTAGAAATCATTCAAGAATATAATTTTGATATCGAGCATATAGAAGGGAAAGAAAATAACCTTCCTGATATTTTAAGCAGAATGTATTGGATCTCATCACATTTTGATCCATTCGAAATTATTCCATTCAAAAACCTTCAGGGAATAAAAAGCATAAAAGTAAATAGTAATTATGGAAATCAAATAGAAGAAATGGGAAGGTTAAAAGAAGTAATAAACAGAGAAATTAAACAAGAAGGCGAAGAAGATTTAGGAGAGGATTAACCTAAAATAATTAATCCAATAATAATGCCAGAATCCGTTATATTTTTTGATGGTGGAGAAGAATTTTTGCCCGAAAAACAGTACGGGGCGGTGGCCAACTGGGGTATTTTTGACAGCACCAACCTGGCACTGGAATTTCTGAGATCGGAATTTGATGATGATGCTGTGGAGACCGATACGGTCACTTTGCAGCTGGCCATTGAATTCTGATCAGACTTCAACATCCAATCCTTCCTGAATTCCCGGGTTTTCAGTAATTCCGGGAATTCAGGCCCTTCGGGGATGTGGAGCCAAGGTATTATCATCCTGTTGTAAAGAAACTGGTAAATAACTGCTTTTCAAGCTTGGAATATACATCACGATTCAAGGAGACTTTTAAATGAAAGAGCATTATCTAAAGATTTTCAGGCTGGCAAATGTGTCCTCAGGCCAGGAACAATTTCCTGACTATGTTTTATTTGAGATATTGAATGAAGTCCTGCAACTCAGTAATATACGCATTCGGTAAATGCTTTATCTCGAACATCAATTGCTGTTTTGTCGTTTGTGTCATGCTATTGCCTGATCAACCGCATCAGCTGCACCGGCATGCACCGGATTGAAGCAGACAAACTGATTGCGTGTCAATATATCATGGCCAGGCGTGTTAAGGGCCAGGATATTGCAAACTTTTGCATAACCGGTTTTCAGCAGCGGCGCCACCCGGTTGAAATGCAGTTTTTCCGGAGAGATTCTTTCACCGGCCTTGGCTTCCACCAGGATGCGTCTGCTGTTTTTTTCAATGATGAAGTCGATCTCCACCCCGTTCTGATCCCTGTAAAAAAACAGATCTGTGCAGGGTTGAAGTTGCAGGGTTTTGATCAACTCCATCATCACCAGGTTTTCCCAGAGGCTGCCTTTGTGGGGATGATCATGCCATTGCCCGTCACTGTCTATTCCCAGCAGGTGGCACAACAGGCCGTGATCCCCGAAATACAGTTTCGGCGATTTGACCAGGCGTTTCCCGATATTGGCATGAAAAGGCGGCAGCAGATAGATCAAACCGCTGAGTTCCAGGGCGTGGATCCAGTTTTTGATGGTGACATCAGAAACCCCGACATCTGCGGCCAGACCCCTATAATTGAGCAACTGGCCGGCTCGGGTGGCGGCTACCCGTAAAAAGCGCCTGAAATCGCTCAGATTTT
>CAYNDN010000878.1:0-898 GCA_964395075.1 uncultured Lentimicrobiaceae bacterium
ATCCGTGTAAAAAATCAATATCCAGAAACCTACCATATCCCATACAAAATGAGATGCGGTGTCACCCAGGCCATATCCTAGTTTCTCTTTAATTGAAAGTTTGCTGTCTGCCATGTTTTTCAATTTTGCCTATTCGTTAAGTTCGAATAGTGTATATTTTCTGGACCATTCAATTATTTCACCTGAATCGATATCGATATCAAAAAAAAGCTCCGGGCTAATCACATGCTTCCAGCCCCAAAGATTTATCGTTGATGTTTCAAAATTTCCGGTTTCACGAATACCGATATTACTCGTGGTATTTATCAACTCCCAGGTAGCACCAACAGCATTACCACCACTGAGATTGCTGAAGAAAAACTGTTCGGAAGGCGTACCATTAAAACTGATCTCGCTGCTCCCTACTTCTACTATTTTTTCCGGGTTTACAATGGCGTTAAAATTTTCAGGATTCAGATCAAAAGGAAGCTTCAGGGTATAATCATTTCCAACAAGCTGCTTGTTTATAGCCAAAAAATTATGACAATACTCCTTTGTAATGATTCTTTTTTTACCGGTATTCTCAAGTTTGTAATTGATTTCAAAGCCATCATTCATTAAAGAAATGGTTTTCGTCAATGCGTAAGCATACCCATTGATCTCCGGAGAAATGCACCTGATGATTACTTTTTCTTCTTGAAACACAACCTCAAAATCAGCAGGCTTTATTTCGTATTTCTTACTAAAATCGTAAGCTTCGCCATCTTTTTTTAAGGCACCAATCCCGATTTTATGAAACCATTCTCCTACTTTAATTTCATCGAAACCTACAGGTTTATCAATTCCAAATTCATTATAGAAGCCTTTTCCAAAAATATTTTCATTGTCCGGATTCATTTCTTCGATACCCGACACATAA
>CAYNDN010000878.1:908-1932 GCA_964395075.1 uncultured Lentimicrobiaceae bacterium
TGTATTTTACGGAAACGATTTTCCCGGTCCAGTCGAATCTGGAGAAATTATAGTTCTCCAGGGGCCTGTCCACCTGAAGCTCTATGTTTTTATTTTTTAAGGTAATCGTCCCTGTCATTTCGTTCGTTTTCTGTGAAACAACTTCCTGTGGAAGCAATACAACAAAAATTGCCAGAACTATAATAATATGTAGGCTTAGCCAACGCATTTCAATTACCTGGCATGGTTGTTATAAAATTCCTTCAAGATGTCAAAAACTTCCTTTTTATTTCTTTCGATATCCACAATACCCCAGTACTCTTCGTTTGCGGCGCCATCATAAGGCACTCCGCCACTTTCAGGCGCCCATCCACCGGGATCTTGGGTATCGTTGCTTCCTGCTTTCCACCATTCATCATTAAAGGCAAACAGGGTTACCCCTGAGCAAACATCCGTATGATCAAAAATCTCTTTCAGAATATTTTTGGTAGCATCTGCCTGGGCTTTTTGGTTTGGCCCTTTTTCGTAACCATTCATGGTTGCAGCCATATAACTGTCGGCGCCGGCTTCGGCAAGGTACATGGGCTTATCGCTGACTTCCTTCCATTTGTCAAACAAATCTCCCGGCGAATCCCAGCGATAAACATTCATGCCCCACACGTCAATATCTGGGCTCATGGACAGGGCCAAATCATCCGGTAAATCGCCATGTGCAGTCGTTACAGGATGTAACAAATCAACTTCTTTGATTTGAGCTGCCGCATCGTTCATGGCTTTGTACCAGTTTTTTAAATCGCCATCAAACCATTCAGGATGGTAATTGTATTCGTTGCCCAATTCCCACATCAGAATAGCGGGGTGATCTTTGTACTTTTTTATGTATTCGATGAACGAACCTGACAGAATATCGTAATAACCATCCTGATTATACCCAAACCCGGTGATCAGTTTCATGCCGGCTTTGTGCAATTCATCCAGTACATTTTTATCATCAATCGGAGAGTAAATCCTGATGGTGTTGATACCGGCTTGCTGCATAATGGTG
>CAYNDN010000879.1:0-1930 GCA_964395075.1 uncultured Lentimicrobiaceae bacterium
AGAATATTCATTAGCAACCAGAATACCTTCTTCCCAGGAACCGGTGACGCCGCCTGATCCTGACACAAGCGCGCTTTCGATGACCGCCACGGCCTCCTCGGTGGATACCTGATTGACACTGTCCATATCCATTTTATCTTCATTGCAGGAGGTGAACAGGGCTGCCAGTAGGAGTACCAATAATGTGTTTACGGGATTGATTTGTTGTGTTGTCATAATTTGAAGATTAATTGTTATTTGTTTTTTATTTCGTTACAAATCAGTCCCATTTTCGGGAGTCGTCCAAAAACAATCAACCAACGGCCTACAGCATTCAACCAAAGGTAGGCAGGGCATTTCCGACCATTGGTTGATGAAAAGCCTCCTTTCATTGAATTCCCTTTGCTTATACCCCGGTTTTCCTCACATTTGACACATGGCATCACGTTTCACACTTGACTTTTTCCAACTGCAAAAAGGGATTCACCTGGCAATATGGAGCCTCCTTATGGTTACCCTTACCCTATTCTTTGCGCTGTACATGCCCCTGTCAGCCAGCCTGCTTCGTGCCGGGGTCAATATTCTGGCCCTGGCTTTGTTATTCTACCTCAACCTGTATTTGGTTAATCATTACCTTGAAAAAGGGAAATACCGCTTCTTCATCTTCGCTATTGTTTTTCTTTTATTACTGGGAACGCTCATTCGGGGATATGCCAATACCCGGTTTCCCGCAACCAGTGACCTGGCAAAAGAAATGATTCAGAACAGCAGTTGGTACTACTCTGCTTTCTTGACCAACCTTATTATTTTGCTGATTGGCACCTTTTACCAACTGATGTACAATAGATTTTTAAACGAAAAACAAAACCTGACCATCATTAGTGAGCAACGGGAAGCCCAACTGCAGGCTCTACGCGGGCAGATAAATCCGCACTTTTTATTCAACACCCTCAACAACATATATGCCCTGGCCACCATCAAATCGGATAAAACGGCCGATATGGTCCTCAAATTATCCACCCTGCTCCGCTACGTGATTTATAAAAGTCAGGAGGAACAAGTCTTGCTGTCAGATGAGATCAACCACATTCAGCAATACATTGACCTGTTTCAGATGCGCAATGAATCACCCGTTCGTATTGGCTTCCGCCAAAAGGATATACAGCCCGGCATTCGCCTGGAACCAATGATCCTGATTCCTCTGGTTGAGAACTGCTTTAAACACTGCGACTTTGAACACAATCCTAAAGCCTACGTACAACTGGATCTAGAGATTGATCAGGACCTATTGACTTTTCGCACCATAAACACCTACGATCCGGCAGACCAGCAAAAGGATAAAGTGGGTGGTGTGGGACTCGATAATATCCAAAAACGCCTGGCCCTTAAATACGATACAGCCCAACATTTGACCATCCATCAGAATGGTAACCTGTTTCAGGCCGAACTAAAAATACCCGTTCACCATGAAGCGCATTAAAACACTCCTTGTTGATGATGAATTTCTGGCGCTACAACTCCTGGAAGAGTTTTGCCGGCAGGTACCGGAGATTGAGGTGGTCGACAAAGTAAAGTCGCCCATTAAAGCCTTGCAGATCCTTCAGGAGCATCCGGTCGACCTATTGTTTTTGGACATACAAATGCCAACCCTTTCGGGCAATAATTTACTGAAAGCACTGCCCCATCCGCCACTAACCATTTTCACTACGGCCTACAGTGAATATGCCTTGGAAGCCTATGACCTCAATGCGGTAGATTATCTGCTAAAACCCTTCCCGTTGGAACGCTTTTTACAAGCCATTCAGAAAGTACGCCAGCACCTCCGGTCCCAGCCCGCGCAAGCAAAATTGATCGTCCCCTCTGACAGTAAAGACTTTTTCACCATCAAAGTCGACGGCAACCTGGTGAAGGTGTACTTCCGGGACATACAATACATTGAAGGATTGAAAGA
>CAYNDN010000880.1:0-1921 GCA_964395075.1 uncultured Lentimicrobiaceae bacterium
CCCTGTCGTTGCGGTCAACGGTTCTGGAAAGGGTTTCCGTACCAATAACCAAACATCGCTTAGCCATGCCGGTCAGCATAAACGATCTGGCCTGGATTACTCCTTGCAGCCATCCCGGACAACCAAAAACAATATCATAACCTACACATGAAGGACTGGTTATGCCCAGCTTATTTTTGATTTTAGAAGCGATGCTCGGCAGCATATCAGTTTGAATGGTTCCGGCTTTGATGTCGCCAAAATTATGGGCTACGATGATATGATCAATTGTTTGAGGGTCGATACCGGCATCCTCAATGGCCCGTCTGGCAGCAATTGCCCCGATGTCAGAACACAACTGGTCATCCGTTGCATACCTGCGTTCTTTGATCCCCGTAATGGCATAAAACTTTTCTGAAATTTCATCATGCGATTGGTCAAAAACACTCCCATCGGGGGCGTAAAATTTATTCTCTGAAAAATCTTCATTTTTAACGATCCTGGATGGAATATAGCTTCCTGTGCCTGTGATCATTGTATTTTTAAAACCCATAATTATCAGTCTATGAATTAGCGGCGCAAAGTTACCCTATTTCATACCAGAAAAATACATTTAACCCGGAACAATTTTTAATGTTAAAAAATTAACAATCTTAACGCTTTGTATCACAACATAATAGACAAATCAAATATTCAATCTTTCAGCCAAAATATTTTAAACCGCATAATGCTTTAACCAAGAAACCCTTTTGGTATCTTATTGCATGCATGACTTTTAATAACACACAGCGAAAGCACCTGCCCTCAATGTTAATAAGCGATTGGTAAATTTATCACAATAGCTTTGCTGATAAAATCGGCAAAATGATTTTAGAATTTGCACAAAATTTTAATAGCGTTGAATCATGAAAATATAAAAAAACCATCCATTATCCTGTATCTAATTTTGGTTTCAGGCTAATACAAAATATCAATCTTCAGATTCCTTACAGCTACTTCGTGGTCATCGTCGTAATCAAAAAGCAGGTCGCCGCTTTCTTTATACATGATAATGTGGTTTAGATCGCGCCACCAAATAGCCATCCCAACCCTGATGCCGGAAAGCACGTCAATTCGGGCGTCACCATTTTCAAGCATCGAAATTTTTAATTGTGCATTGTCTTTTACGCGCATCATGTCGATAGCCAATTCTTTTCCGCTTTTGGTTTGCAAGGTTACAATCCCCTCCTGGTTCTTAATGAAATTTACTTGTAGAATTGCTTCGTAAATTTCAGGATAGTCCTTTTTAAATAACGGATTGTAAATATCCAGCACATCACGGGCTGCTGATCCCGGAATTGAAACGCCGCTACTCTGCACCAGATTAACTACTGCGAAAAGTCCTGCAATGGTTTTCTCGTAATTGTCGGAAAGCAGCCGGTCGTTTTCCGCTTTCAAAGCTTCAACAGCATTAAACTCCCCGCCGGCATCAAACGATACTTTCTTCACGTTAAGGCCGGTGGTTTTATTGAATGCCCCTGCCACCAAAACGTCTCCATCGGCACCAAAAGAAATTCCGTAGTTATCAAAATCTCCGGTTTCAAAATACAGGTCATTGCCCAGATGATCGCCGCCGGAAGAAAACCTGGCCACAAAGTTGAGGTATGAGCCGCCATCGTGATTGGCCGTATCGATGTTGGCATTTCTGAGCCATTGCAACTGCCCAATCTTATTGAATTTTGCAAGGAAAATATCCGGATTATCAGTGCCTGAACTAACGTAGGAACCTTCCAGTTCCAGATCACCTTCAAAAGTTCCGGTTACATATATTTCATCTTGCTTTTCAGCCAGATTATAAGCCATCGAAAATCCGATTCCGCTACCATGTGCAATCCAAACCGGCTTTTGTTCAGCATCAACAAGCATGGTAAACATGGATGGGTTTTCAGTTCTGGCAACATCC
>CAYNDN010000881.1:0-1917 GCA_964395075.1 uncultured Lentimicrobiaceae bacterium
AAAGCAACTATACCATTGGCCTGCAACCGCTAACTGATATTCACCTCAATATGGACTTTCCTCAAGGCCTAGCCACACTCAGCGACCCTGTATACTCCTACATTCTTGCGGTTATTGCACTTTTTATACTTTTGATCGCATGTGTTAATTTTATGACGCTGTCGATCAGTAAATCGGCCTCAAGAGCCAAGGAAGTTGGTATCCGCAAAACCATGGGGGCTGTTCGCAATCACTTGATGTATCAGTTTTGGGGTGAAGCATTGTTAATGACATTACTGTCACTTGGTATTGGTATAGCATTTGCCGAACTCCTGCTGCCCTTTTTTAATGATCTTTCAGGAACTTCACTGGAATTGCAATTCTCTTTAAAAACAATTCCTGTAATACTGGGATTTGCCGTGCTGGTAAGCCTTTTTTCCGGTATTTATCCTGCACTTATTCTTTCAGGTTTCCGCCCAGTTGAAGTTTTAAAAGGGAGGATGAAACTTTCAGCCGACAAAAGCTTTTTCAGGCGGGCCATGGTGGTTACACAATTTGCCCTTTCCATTGCATTAATTATCGGTACTCTTATTGTCAAAGAGCAATTGAACTATGTGCAAAACAAAAACCTGGGATATCAGAAAGAACAGATAGTAGTGCTGGAATCAGGTTTTACACCTGGGCCTCAATCACCGCTCGAAAAAGCGATTGAGAAGAGTTTTCAACGAAAATCAATTTTTGAAAATGAGTTGAGAGGAATTCCGGAAGTTGTGGCTGTATCGGTTTCTTCCTTTTCGCCTGTACAGACAAGCGGCTGGTTCCGGCTTGGTTTTCGCGACAGGCAGGACCGGCAGCATAACTATCACGTCAATGTCGTAGACGCGGATTTTATACCCACCCTCGGTATTGAGATTGTAGAGGGCAGGAATTTCTCGAAGGAGAATACCTACGACCGGCAGAGGGCAATCATCGTAAATGAGGCTTTGGCTTCATACTTCGGCTGGGAAAATCCTGTTGGAAAGAGTCTGCCTGGTCAGCAATTTGAAGGCCATGAAATCATCGGGGTCGTAAAAGATTTTCACTTTGAATCACTTCACACCCCCATTAAACCACTGGTTTTGGGAATGAATCCGCCTATGTTGTTCAGTGGTATCAATAACATGACTATGAGCAATTCCGCAGCACCCCGTTATTCACTGAAATTAAGTACGGGAGATCTTCCCGCAACCATAGCAAGCATCCGGAAAAGTTGGGAGAAAATTGCTCCCGGCGTTCCTTTCGACTACACGTTTGTTGACCAGGCCCTCGACAGTCAGTACCGGGAAGAACAGAGATTAAGCCGGATTGTTACATTTGGCTCAGCATTGGCAATTATCATTGCCTGCCTTGGGTTGTTCGGACTCGCTTCATTGATGGTAATTCGCCGCACAAAAGAGATCGGAGTAAGAAAAGTTTTGGGAGCGTCTTCAAGAAGCATTATTCTCCTGGTTAACAGGGAGTTTACAAAACTTGTGGGAATCGCTTTTATAATTGCAGCTCCGGTAGCCTGGTATATTATGACAAAGTGGTTACAGGATTTTGCATACAGGATTGAACCCGGTGCAGGCATTTTTGCAATTGTGGGATTTTCGGTATTAGTCATAGCTTGGGCAACCGTAAGCTGGCAATCGATAAAGGCTGCGTTGATCAATCCGGTGGATTCCCTTCGCTCAGAGTAAGAAGCAATGAGAAATTAAATGAAAAAAGCTTTTAGCTTTCGGCTGTCAGCTTTTTTTTTGACAATTAAGATTAGTTCCTTTATCAGGAGAGAACAAATCAGGACTCATCAGAAGCATTTGTTATAGCATATCATCCAGTATCTTTGGGAGTTCGGATTCTTGCTGGCAAAGAAATGAGCATTTTAAATTGATGAAATAGAAAAAAAAGATTAATATGATT
>CAYNDN010000882.1:0-1915 GCA_964395075.1 uncultured Lentimicrobiaceae bacterium
GCCATTAAATTGTCGCAAACCGATACGCTTTTTATGGCCGGGCTTAGGATGGATTCAACCCAGATAAACATCCCTGAGGGCTGGTCGTATTTGCCGGTATTATCCGATTGCAATGTAACGATACCTGATTTATTTGGGGAAGCGATAGTTCAAGTAACCATCATCAAAGAAATTGCCGGCAACAACGTATTTTGGCCCGAAAAAGAAATTGAAACACTAACAGTTCTGGAACCCGGGAAATCTTATTTGTTAAAAACTTCTAATGAAATTGATTTATCATTCCCGGCTTGTTTACCATAAAAAAACCCTGACAGAATCGTCAGGGCTCACTAACCCAACTTGGACAAGCCAAAACCAAAAAAGGAAATATATTTTAAACATGTAGCATGTTTTGGCTTACCCAAGTTGTCAGGCAAAATTTCTAAATTATTCGCCAAATAAAGGTCACTAAAAATTTTGCTAAAGTATCTTTCAACTATGATTTTCATCCCTTTACAGGGAATGATGATCTTCAGCATTGGCTTATAAAACACCCTGGTCCACCATGGCGTTGGCCACCTTGAGGAAACCTGCTATGTTGGCACCTTTCACGTAGTTGATGTGTCCGTCTTCTTCGGTTCCGTGCTTCACACAGGCTTCGTGAATGCTCTTCATGATGTGGTGCAGTTTGGCATCCACTTCTTCGCGTGTCCAACCCATCTTCATGGAGTTCTGGGTCATTTCCAGTCCTGAAGTGGCAACACCACCGGCGTTTACAGCTTTACCCGGGCCAAAGAGAATTTTGTTCTCATGGAAAACCTCAACAGCTTCAGGTGTTGAAGGCATATTGGCACCTTCGGCAACACACATACAGCCATTCTTTACGAGATTTTCAGCGTCTTCCTTATTGAGTTCGTTCTGTGTTGCGCAAGGCAGTGCTACATCGCATTTTACTTCCCACGGATGTTTACCCTGAATGAATTGTGCTTCCGGGAATTCAAAGGAGTATGGCTTCACGATATCCTGGTTTGATGCGCGAAGTTCGAGCATATATTCGATCTTTTCACCTGAAATTCCTTCGGGATCGTAAACATATCCGTCAGGGCCGGAGAGGGTAACTACCTTACCACCAAGTTCGGTTACTTTTTGGGCTGCGCCCCATGCTACGTTTCCAAAACCTGAGATAGCCACAGTTTTGCCTTCGAAAGTTTCACCTTTGGTGGCGAGCATTTCCTGGGCAAAATATACAGTTCCGAATCCTGTAGCTTCTGGACGGATGAGTGAGCCACCCCAGTTGATACCTTTGCCTGTGAGAACCCCTGTATGTTCGCGCGCAAGTTTTTTGTACATGCCATAGAGGTATCCAATTTCGCGCCCACCTACGCCGATATCACCGGCAGGTACGTCGGTATCCGGGCCAATGATGCGCCACAGCTCAAGCATGAATGCCTGGCAGAAACGCATGATCTCGGTATCTGATTTACCTTTGGGATCGAAATCAGAACCACCCTTGCCACCACCCATGGACAATGTGGTGAGTGAGTTTTTGAAGATTTGTTCGAAGCCGAGGAATTTCAGGATGCTGAGGTTTACACTCGGGTGGAAACGAAGTCCACCTTTATATGGGCCAATGGCATTGTTGAACTGCACACGGTAACCGAGGTTAACATGTACGTTGCCATTGTCGTCAACCCATGGCACCTTAAATGTGAAAACGCGATCGGGTTCCACCACGCGATCAACGATCCCGGCAGAGTCAAACTGCGGGTTTTCAAGTAATACATCTTCCAGTGATTCAAGTACTTCTCTTACTGCCTGAAGGTACTCCACTTCGCCCGGATGTTTTTTCTCCAGGTCATTCATAAATTTTTCGAGATCCATTACGCTAAATATTTAATTTGATGAACAATGAATTGTTAACTTTGTAACAATGTTA
>CAYNDN010000883.1:0-1915 GCA_964395075.1 uncultured Lentimicrobiaceae bacterium
GGGAAATCTCCGTTTTCCCCTTGACAATACTTATCATGGATGTCCCCGGAATTCCGGGTTAGACAGCCATAAAGCACTAGGAGGGAAATTTACAGAGCTTGGCTATGGACCTGTTATTTCGCTATGGCGGACTTCGAGGACCGGAGATAGATGATCTGTTCGGTGTGGGCTATAGCACGGTAAGCAGTGAGCGGAAAAGGTTGCGGGAAAGCAAGAAAAAGGACGGGAAAATTGCAGAACTGGAGCGAAGGTTGGGAGACAAGTTGTCAACCATAAAGATTTGATAATCATATAAAAGGCACCTCGGGAAGCGTCCAACTTCCTATACAGCAACTGTAGGCTGTATAATCAAGGTAGAAGACCAATTCAACCTGATGCGGAGGTGCCATATGAAATTATATGCCGGAATAGATCTGCACGCAAACAACAATTATCTGGCAATTATCGATGAAAATGATACTCGGGTGTACAAAAGAAAATTGCCCAACCAGCCGGATGTAATCTTGGCTGAACTAGAACCCTTCAAAGAGGATGTATCCGGAATTGTAGTTGAATCCACTTTCAACTGGTATTGGCTTGTCGATTTACTGATGGATATGGGGTACTGCCTGCACCTGGCAAATCCGGCAGCAATCCAGAAATACAAAGGACTCAAGCATAGTGACGACAATCACGATGCTTTCTGGCTGGCCCATATGCTGCGATTGAATATCCTGCCGGAAGGCTATATCTATCCTCAAAAAGATCGACCAATACGAGACCTGTTGAGAAAACGTGGTCATTTGGTGCAACTTCGTACTGCATTGATCAACAGCTTGCAGGGGATTATCAGCCGGAATTGTGGATGCAGCCTCAATGTTAATAAAATCAAGGCGGTTAAGGAGGATCATATCTCTCCGTTACTTCTCGGGCAGGAAGATCTGGAACTGAGTGGGGCCGTCAGTAAAGAATGTATAGATTTTCTAACCGTGAAAATCCGAGATATTGAGCGAGTCATTAAACAAAAAACGAAGCTGCGGCAATCATTCATCGGCCTCCAGACAATTCCAGGTGTCGGTCTCATCCTGACACTGACAATTATGCTTGAGACAGGAGCAATCAGTAGATTTCCCAAGGTAGGACAGTGTTCCTCGTATTGTCGTAAGGTACCAAGCAAATGGACCAGCAATAACAAAAACAAAGGAAAGGGGAACGTCAAAAACGGTAACAAATATCTGATCTGGGCGTTCTCCGAAGCAGCTGAGCTATCCAGACGCCACAATGAAGCAGCCAAAGCATTTTTCAACAGGAAATCTGCCAAAACCAACCGCATGGTTGCTCATGCAGCTTTGGCACATAAACTGGCAAGAGCGTCTTATTACATCATGAGAGATGGTGTTGAATTTAACAATAGCAAACTTTTTGGTTAGGTTTGGCCAAAACGGTGAACCTAAAAAGGGGTTGGCATAACCATCAGATTTGATTGGTAGCCGTTTTGTCCGTGGTTCTCAATTTGTTACTGCCTATGTCGTAAACCGGCGAGGGTTGGCTTACAACCATTTGATTTTAAAACAACAATTGGATACGGCATGGAACCGCTGATTTTCTGGGTTCGCGATAGCGAACAGGGGTAAGGAAAAAAGTTACAGAGTTACAGAATGATTACGAAATAAATACCTTGCTCTTGATCCTCATGGGTGACTGGTGCAGTATAAACTGACAGCTACTGAAATAACGGACGCAGGAACAAAGAGAGTTGCAGGCAAAAACCCGTCGGTAAATATTTCGAAAATTTTAGCCTCGCAAGAAAACAGCATTTTTCTTGGATGGAGTTTTATATTCTCTTGACGAGGGCCTTTTAATGGGTGACCCCAATTTCACCTATCTTTGGAAATTTATAGATGTCAACAATAAAGATATGTTCTCCAAGATTTCA
>CAYNDN010000884.1:0-1913 GCA_964395075.1 uncultured Lentimicrobiaceae bacterium
ATGAAAGCTGTATTTCCGCTACCGGGTTCCCTGTGCTGAAACAACATGACCCTGTAAAATTTATCACCCAGGGTTTTAAATGGTACCTCAGGATGGTATTCCTCAAGCAGTTCCCACTGATCGGAGTTGAGAAACCTTGATATGGGTAAGCGGAGTTCGTTTGCCGAAAACTGTTGATCCCAAATAAAATAATCTCCAGGAAGTGCCTGATGTTCATGGCCCAAAGTTGGAATCCCCAACAGCTCTGATTCAGTATATTCAAAGGGATTCATATCCAGCAACATAAAGAAAACCGGATCGGTGTACCAAATTTTTTGACCAGGCTGCATGTATTCGAGCAAATCATCGGCAACCCTCGTTGTTACCATTTCGAAAGTGGATTGTTGAAAAGGAAACCGCACCTGCCGGTGTGTGGTACTGATGATAAAATAACCCGCAAGTGCAATTACAGGATACATTACATAAGGTTTTACAGACCATTTTTTTGGGATAATCTCAAAAAATGAAATCATTAGCAAAGCACCGAGTGGGACAAGTGTTGCCAAAAACCTCGGGGAGCCCATAACACCCATTATGCCAAAATACCATAAGAATGACTGCATTAAAATGTAGCCGAAAAAAATCCCGGGAATAAGAATGAATATAATGGTTGTGCTAATTCGCGAGTCTTTGTTTTTGATAAAATCATAAATAAATTTACCGATAAACACAAGCGACCCTGCAATGATACCCCAGTACACTGGTTTACCAAAAACATCGGAACTACGCCTGAAATAAAAGAAAAAATCGCCGGAGCCATACAAATCCTTGCTTTCGGAACTGTAGGGCGACTGGGTGAAAAGCCACCAAAAATCACCAAAATGGAACCATCCGATGATACTGTAAATCAACGTTCCTGTGATCAAAAAAGGAAGGGCTTTCCAGTGTTTGTTGATCAATAAAACAATCATGATGGCAAAAATGATGGCATATCCTTCTGACCTCACCATGGGAATAAACGAAACCACCACGGCAGCACCAACCGGCTTTTTATCTAAAATCAGGTAAACGGATGCAATAATGAACAAACTGAACATCACCTCGGTCATGGCCGAGTTCATGAGGAAAGTATAATAGGGAGTAAACAATACGATGATGATCACGAGCGGCCGAAAACTCAAGTTTAATTTTCTGGCAACAAGGTAGGTAAACCATGATGCCAAAACCCCGCAAAATATATTAAAAAGTTCGGCCCCTTTATAACCAAATTGCGAAAATGGAGCAGCCAGCAGGGTGTAAACAGGTTTTGCCCAGTGATGCAGCAACAGTTCGGGATAAAGAAAACTGTAGCGTGCATACTTGTAGTGCATAAACGAATCGCCACTCATGGGGTTGCCTGTGGAAAGCATGCTGAGTGTTGTCCAGGATATTAACCCCGCCAACACTAAAAAAATCGCAACACGTTTTTCCTGATTGGTTGATTGCATGGTCATAAAAATATTGAACATTTAAAACTACATTTTTCCAGATTTTGCCTGACAACTTGGGTAAGCCAAAACATGCTATATACTTTAAATGTAGCTCCTTTTTTGGTTTTGGCTTGTCCAAGTTGGGAAGTGAACATTTATTTTTATGCATTGGCCAGACTAAATACCACTGAAATTCCCGGGAAAAGACATGCTAATAGGTCATCACTGCTTTTGCATAAGCCTTTTCGAAAGCTTCGGCATTGAGATTATGGGGAATATTGTTTTCGTGCAGATAGCTCAATAAATGACGTGTGTTTAAATTCCCCACAAGCTCATATCCTGCCATCGGGCAACCGCCAATTCCGCTCATCACACCATCAAACCTACGGCAACCGGCTTTCCATGCAGCATCAATTTTTTCATACCAGTTATCTCACTGATCACTCAGCAGTGTACCTGTCTTCA
>CAYNDN010000885.1:0-1912 GCA_964395075.1 uncultured Lentimicrobiaceae bacterium
GCTGAAGTCAGGTTCCTGAGAGCCTACTATTATTTTGAACTTGTGAAGTGGTTTGGGCCAGTTCCGTTAAAAATTGACGAACGTTTCGCACTCGGTGATGAAACATCTATCCCAAGATCGTCAGTGGAAGAAGTATATGCACAAATAGAAGCCGACCTCATTTTTGCTGCTGAAAATCTTTCACCGGTAGCACCTGAAGTTGGAAGAGCTACAAAGGGTGCTGCACAGGCACTGCTCGGAAAAGCATATCTGTATCAGGACAAATTTACGGAATCTGCCAATGTGCTGGAAGAAGTGATTTCAAGTGGAATGTACTCTCTCGCTACTAACTTCAATGATATGTGGGAAATGGAAGGCGAAAACGGTCCTGAATCTGTATTTGAAGTCCAATACACTGATGTTCAAGGTGCTGGATTTGGCTGCCTGCAATGTGTTGAGGGTAATGTTGCAGTTGGTTTTAGTGGTGTTCGTAGCTATGAGGGACCGCTCTTCACTTCCGGATTTAGCTTTAATGTGCCAGTTCAAAAAGCTGTAGATGCTTTTGAAGGTGGAGACCTTCGTTTGGGTGTTACAATCCTTGATATCCAGGCATGGGCCGATTCAATGGGGGCGTCCTTTACAACAGGCAATGAGCACACTGGTTACTTTAACCGCAAGTATTTACCCCGCAAAAGAAGCGAAGATGCTCAGCCTGACCTCAACCTGACCAACCCGAATAATTACCGGGCCATACGCTATGCCGACATACTGTTGATGGCTGCAGAAGCATTAAACCGTGGTTTAATTGACGATAGCAAAGCACAGGAATACCTGAATATGGTTCGTGCAAGAGCTTTTGGTAACAATGATCATGATGTTACAGCAACCAGTACCGACCTTACTAATGCAATTTGGCATGAGCGCCATGTTGAACTTATGGGCGAAGGCCACCGTTTCTTCGATCTGGTTAGAACCGGGAAAGCTGCCGAAGAAATTGATGGTTTCACAGCCGGAAAAAATGAATTGTTCCCGGTTCCTATCGAAGAAATTAACTTCTCAAGCGGAAACTGGACACAAAATCCTGGTTACTAATCAAAAAAAAAACTGACTACAATGAATAAATTGAAAAACATATTTGCAATAGTTGTTGTGTTGCTTTTTGCAGTTTCATGCGAAAAAGAAATCGACAACCTCGAAAAGCTGAATAATGTTACCGCTCCTGCAAATATTTCTGTTACTTATGATATAACACAGGATAATACAGGTTTGGTAACCATTATGCCTCAGGCTGAAGGCGTAACCGGTTTTATGGTGAAATTCGGTGATGTAGAAAATGAAGACCCCACCGAATTTGGGCTAAGTGATGAAATCACACACATTTATGCTGAAGGTACTTATACCTTAGAAATAACCGGGGTTGGTCTAACAGGCCTTACCACACCACACACCGATGAGTTAACAGTATCATTCAGAGCACCTGAAAATGTTGATGTTACCGTAACTTCCGATGATGTAAATCCAAGAATTATTAACGTTGTTGCTATGGCAGATTATGCTGCTGTAATGGATATTTATTTTGGAGATACTATTGATGAGATACCGGTGACTATCTTACCAGGCGATACAGCAACTAATCTTTATGAGGAACCGGGTGAATATGAAATTAAAGTTATTGCCCGTAGTGGTGGCGAAGCTGTTACTGAATATACCGAGATGATTACCATCGAAGAAGCTTCAGATCCTGTATTCCTGCCCATCGATTTTGAATCCTATACAGTTAACTACGCCTTCATCGATTTTGAAGGTGCTGTGTCATCAGTCATTGATAATCCTGATGCCAGTGGTTTAAATACAAGTTCAAGAGTAGCACAAACCATTAAAGGTGAGGGTGCACAAACTTATGCAGGAAGTATTCTTACACTTGGTGAACCCA
>CAYNDN010000886.1:0-1908 GCA_964395075.1 uncultured Lentimicrobiaceae bacterium
ATGAAGTGGTGAACAACACGAAAACCGACCGCGCTCAGTTAGCCTGGAACGCCTTCAGGGTGCGCACTCCGGAAGAAGTGTGGAAAAGCAACGGCGGCAACGAACTGGAAAAGGCCATCCTGCTGTCAGCACTTTTACAGGCAGCTGATTTCCGTGCCACACCGGTTCTGTCTGCCCCAGCCAATTTCTACGATAAAAATATCGGCAACCTGATGCAGTTCCATCATGCCGGTGTAATGGTGAATACCAAAACCCATGGCACACTCTACCTCGCAGCAGATGAGATGAACGACCAGTCGCTGGCCTATTCCTCACCGGGACATGTGGTTGCCCCGCTTTATAAAAATGCAGATTTCTCCATCATCGAACCTTCAGCAGCCAGAACATCCATCGACCTTTCAGGTGAGTTAAAGTTTTCCAATGAATTGGAATTGACCGGTGCTTTGGAAGCAACCCTCACCGGCGCAGCAAACCCGTTTCTGACCATTGATACAGACAACCAAAAACTGGTCGGTAAAATCACCGGTGGCGTGGTTACGGAAGCAAAAGTTGAAAATATTAACCCTGACAAACTGGAAGCAACATTAACCGTTTCCAAAGAAGAAGCCGTTAAAGATGAAATGGGCTTTTACGGATTTAAACTACCGGAAATGAAAACCGGATTCAGCAGTTGGCACATCAGCTACGTGAGCAGCTACAGGCAGAATGATTTTGTGTTGCCGTTTACCCTGGATGAAAGCTATTCGTGGGAAATTGAGATACCTGAAGGTTACGAGTTTGTGAATGTTAAGGATGCTGTAAGCCTAAAAAACAAGGCCGGTGCTGTAAAGATTGAGATCAGCCCAAAGAAAAACAAGGTGGTGATCAAAAGGGAATTGGCACTCAACAACAAGGTTATTTCACCACAGGTTTATCCGGAGTTAAGGGAAGTAATTAATGAATGGCTGGATGAAAATATGAAGGTGGTTGTATTCAGGAAGGCAGTGGATTAGAGGTTTCACAATTCATACGATGGCTTTGGTTTATCGTATGAGTTTACAATTGACAAAAAAACAAACCCCGGGGAGGAAACTTTCCGGGGTTTTTATTTTACAAAAAATACCACTGAGACACGGAGGACAAAGCTGATCTTAGCCAGATATATATATACCGGTAATCTGCATAGGTTTGTAAATACAGTAAGGATAATTAATCTGACTTTGCGCCTCTCCGCCTTTGCGGTTATTATCTTCTCATTACCCCGGTGGGATACTTCCAATTCAAATCCGGAAAATCTTAGTGTGCCTTCGTGCTCTCCGTGCCTTTGTGGTTAATTTTAAATCTTCAAAGAGCGTATGGAAACATCGGGAATCATTTTGTGCTGCCTTCCAGGATAAATCCGGACAAAATTTCCTTTGCTTCGTTTGAGAGCGGTTTGCTCCTCCCGGTCTGATCATCCATTTGTACAATCACTGTTTCTGAGTTGGCTACACAAACATCATCCTGGAATAACTGTTGGAAAATTTTTATGGAACTGCGGCCGATCTTTAAAATTCCTGTTCCGATATCTACCTTTCCCGGCCAGTGGATTTCTTTTAAATAATTCATGTTGAGTGCCGCGATCACGTAGCTTGTGCTTTCCGGGACCAGGGTTTTATCACATTTATAAAGCAACTCGGCACGGCCGGTTTCAAAAAAGGTCGAGAACACGGCGTTATTTACATGCCCCTGCCGGTCGGTGTCGGCATACCTGATTTTGTCATATGATTTGAACGGGAAATCGTTGAAGATCATTGGTTTTATTATAGGTGAAATTTTGAACGCTGTTTTAGTTTAAATAGTGCTGCGAAAATAGGTGATTGAATTGAAAGATACTTTTGCAAAATTTATAATTGTCTAAAATACAAATAGAAATGCTCCTAAAAAACA
>CAYNDN010000887.1:0-1898 GCA_964395075.1 uncultured Lentimicrobiaceae bacterium
GAAGGTGTTACAGCATTGTTTAGCCAAACGGTATTGTACCTTTCGATGAGCCCCCTGACCACCACAAACCTGTCATCAACAATGGTAATACCGGGCACCCTGCGCAGCACTTCCGAAGCATTGTTATCCTGCGATTTCGTTATGCGCTGGCGCGAAATCCCGGAAGCAATAATGTTACTGGATTTTATTGAGCCAATCATGGCTAATTCGGTGCTGGTGGCACGCCTGTCCACAATCTCAACCCCCTGTAAAGCAGTTGACAGTTCTGTTATTTCAAAATTAAGACGCGTGGCTTCACCTGCTTTTACCTCAACGCCTCTTACGGTATCGCTCACATACGAAACAAACGAAACCACCACATTGTAGGTTCCGGGCTGGATATTCGGTATCTGATAATAACCGTCAAGGTCGGTGGCAGTTCCGGTTACAGTTCCTCCGAGGATCACATTGGCACCAATAATGGTTTCGTTGGTTTTTGCATCGGTAACCACGCCTATAATCGACCCTTTTTGGGCATGTAAAAATATTGGGAAAAGCGTGATACAGATTAGAATAGCAAAGCAAAGGATTGATCTCATAAACTCGGTCTTTCTTTTCAAAGGCAATCTTATCCGGTAGATTTTAACTAAAGGTTAAGCCGATGTTAATTAATTATTAAACACATATATTGCGAACAAAAAAAGGAGCCACCTTCCGGCAGCCCCTTTACACTTATGAGAAAACAATCAACTTTATTTTACGATAACTTTTTGTGTGAAGCTTTCCTCTGCAGCGCTTGCTTTCACAAAATATACCCCTTTCGGGTAGCTTGTCAGGTCAAGGCTGATTGCAAAGCCATCAACCAACTGTGTTGACGAAATCAACTGTCCCTGTGCATTCAACACCCGGATATCCACGTTGCCTTCAATTCCTGAAGCGGTGATGGTGAATACACAAACTTTTTTGGCTGCAAAAATCCAATAACAAAGGGCTTTTTTATTACTTTGTGCCCTCATTTCTAAAGATCAATTACTTTATATGACGAACAAAGAATTTAAAAACCTGAATGCAGAACTTACTTCGCTGAATTTACAAGCTTTTGATTTAGAACTTACGATTAACCAAAACCTACTAAATCTTTTTGGAAATGAATAGTGCAAACAACAAACCGGAACCATCACCTGAAAATAAAAGCCTTTTTTTGGGTATCAGCCGTTTAATTGAACAAAGCCGACAAAAAGTTTATACGGTAGTGAATGCTGAAATTACCTTATTTGTATTGGCAAATAGGAAAGTATATCAGTAAATACCTGAAAACTGGTAACACTGTTGATTACGGAAAAAAGATTTTGCCGACACTGTCGGCAAATTTGGTTGAAGAATACGGAAAAGGTTTCAGTCAAAGAAATTTAGCCAATATGGTAAAACTCCATCAGCTTTTTCCTGATCAGGAGATTTTGCAGACACTGTCTGCAAAATTAAGTTGGAGCCATTTTGTAGCGTTTCTGGGAATAGATGATACACTGCAGCGGCAATTTTATTACACAATTTGCATTAATGAGCGATGGAGCGTAAGGCAGTTGCGCGACCGCATCAATTCGATGCTTTTTGAGCGGACTGCATTAAGCAAAAAACCTGAACTCACCATCAAAGGTGATCTTGAAAAACTCAGGACAACCGGAAAAATGAGTTCCCAAATTGCATTCAAAGATCCTTACATCCTCGATTTTCTTGAATTACGGGATACCTACAGTGAAAAGGATTTGGAACAGGCTATCGTTTATCACCTGCAACAGTTTATTCAGGAACTGGGCAACGATTTTGCCTTTTTAGCCCGGCAAAAACGCATTACCGTTGATTATAAAGATTATCACCTCGACCTGCTGTTTTTCCACCGCAACCTGAACAGGTTAATGGCC
>CAYNDN010000888.1:0-825 GCA_964395075.1 uncultured Lentimicrobiaceae bacterium
GGCATGGAAGTTGGCTATGTGCCTATCGTAACGCGCCAGGAAAAAGCTCCTCCCAAAATCAAGGTCTTCATCCTTGCAGGACAGTCGAACATGGAAGGCCAGGGCAAAATTTATCCATCTTCAACAACAGGTACATTGACCAATTTCCTGGATAACGATCCGAATGATGAATTTTGGTACCTCCAAAATGAATGGGGCGAATTCCTTCCCCGTGAAGATGTTTGGGTTCGTTATAACCGTGATTTTGGTGGATTAAAAAAAGGCGATTTAAATGTTGGCTACGGAGCAGTTGATGATCTCATAGGCCCTGAGCTTGGGTTTGGCCATCAGTTGGGAGCATTTATGGACGACCAGGTGTTGATCATCAAAACCGCCTGGGGAGGTAAAAACCTGGCAGTGGATTTCAGGCCGCCCGGCTCCGGCGGAGAAACCGGCCCCTATTATGAGCAAATTATTGAAGATGTTGAGACTACCCTTGAAAATATCCAGAATGAATTTCCGCAGTACAATGATGAAGAAATCGAAATTGTAGGGTTTGGCTGGTTCCAGGGATGGAACGATGCCTCAGAACCTGAGTTTCTGGAGGAATATGCTACCAACATGACTAACTTCATTAATGATATCAGAGCTGACCTTGATGCTCCTGAAATGAAATTTGTAATCGCACTTTCAGGGCATGGTGGTTTTGAAGACAGCTACGACCTGTGGGTTCAGGATTTACAGCACATCATCGTGCCGGCACAATTTAATGGAGCCTATCATTTTACTGTTGATGATGCGGCGGTTGCGGAACATCTACAAAAGCTAGTTGCCGGGGCACCGGGT
>CAYNDN010000888.1:835-1898 GCA_964395075.1 uncultured Lentimicrobiaceae bacterium
AGGCCTTTCTGGCGGGAACCCGAAAATTCGCCCAGCGATATGATCCATCACTGGCACGAGAATGGAGAATCATTCCTGCGAATCGGTGACGAAATGGGAAAGAAAATGATCAGGCTGCTGGAAGGAAATTACAATCCTGAAATCAACAAAGCCGGTATTCCGCTTTGCGAAGATGATGGCCTTTGGATAAATGGTATTTGGGAAAATGAGCCCGGCGAATTTGGAGAGATTTTTAAGGGCATCAATGGTTATGACAGCCTGGTGAATATCCTTACACTTTTGGATGTTGAAATCATAACTGATATTGTTGTTGATGAATATACCCTGGTGGCGGTGATGGGTGAGCCCAATTACGAAGGCGTTACTTACCAGTGGTTAAACTGCGACAATGGTTTTAGTCTGATACTTGGCGAAATCTCACAGTCATTTCTGCCTTTCAGCAGTGGCACTTATGCAGTTGACATTTCTTTTCAGGGTTGCAACGACACTTCCAGCTGCTACACTGTGGTATTGCCTGATCATGAAATTTCGGCCAGTGTAAACCCTGCAAACACCGGAAATGTTGCTGGAACAGGAATCTACACCTACGGACATACCGCTGAATTAACGGCGACCCCGGAAGCCGGTTATGATTTCATCAACTGGACTGAATATGGTATTGAAGTTTCGACGGAGGCTTTTTATTCCTTTGTGGTAACCGGAGACCGGTCTTTAATTGCAAATTTTGATATTGCGAGTAATCTCAAGCAGATTGTCCCAAGGTCATTCTTGGTTTATCCGAATCCTTCGTCCGGGGTCGTTACTGTTGTTCTGGAAGAATCTGTATCCGGATCAGTCATTAAAATTTTCAAAATGTCAGGTGAACAGGTCTTTCAGCGGCAAACTTCAGCAAGCAAAATTAAAATTGAACCGGAAATTTTTAAAAGTGGTGTATATTTGATTCAATTGATTTCAGATGGTAATTTTTATCAAACCAAATTCATATTTAATTGATAAAATAGCACTAATGAAAATCCTTACGGATTTTAGGATTTTTAACCTCAATAATTCAAGAAGAATATAG
>CAYNDN010000889.1:0-1898 GCA_964395075.1 uncultured Lentimicrobiaceae bacterium
CTATGTAAACATCTTTTGTCCCATAAACCGATACATCCCATGCGTTATACGTTTACACCAGTTGGTCGTACATCTGTTTCATGTCAACAAGTTCTGTGCAACGTTCTCCTACCTTAAACATGCACCTGTAACCAGAACTAGACCTGCTTTTGTTCTTAAAAGGAACGAGTACTTGAATCTCATGAAACGACCAATTTACATAGCGCTTTATTTTTTCTGTGCCATGGGTTACACATGCTTACCGGTTTGCTACGGCCAACCGGCTTCAACAGTCTCGTTTACTTCCAATTTCACAGCGTTAGAAGAAGAACATGCAACCGTTGAAGATACTTCAACAGATGATTCGTGTATGCTTCACATTCAACCATCACATGTAAATGTGTGGTGTCATGAAGCATTATCGACTGCAGTGATCGAGAAGCCAGAAGTGGTTTCTACTTGCGGTGCTGCGGTTGCGCTGACTTTTTCGGACGAGCTATTCGAATTGGGCTGCGGTGTCCACGGATTCACCGGATACTTTCATTTATCCAGATGGAATAATGTGAAGATACATGGTGACGATGGGGTAGATGTCACCGGAGCTCCCGATTCAAGATTATTGGTTGAAGGGACTAATAATACTCCAGTTGTTGTAAATCGCGGAGCGGGCAGTGGTTTTTCAATCACCGTACCAACTCGTGGTTATATTTACTTTAACTGGAAATTGAATGGGAGCTCCATTATTACTCCATCAGAGGCGTCCCCCCTCCTTTTCGTAAATGGAATTCCTTTTCAACCTGTTTCCCAGGATCAGCAAATTGTTTCACCGCATCTCGAAGCGGGTGATATCATCGAAATTTGTACGCCACAGCACATTTCAGGTTCGTTTTCGATTGCCGACTTTGCTTTTTTCACCAACAGCCAGGCCGTTGTGGTGCGCAGCTGGAATATTACTGCCCCAAACGAGATGCTGGGATCATTCGACCAATTCATTGCGTTGGAACGGCCAAATCTTACCGAGATCAGCCTTCCTGATGATTATTTCTTTTACCTGCCCGAAGGTGAAAACCCATCCGATTATTTGTCTTTTTCGGACTTAGATAGCGTTTCCAACATAGATGCCCGGTATTGCGGAAACCTTCAGGTGGAATGGAAAGACGAGTGGTTAGAAGCGGAATATGGTTTCACCCTCATACGCGAGTGGGTCATCACCGATACCGTTGGTGAAAACTCCTGGTCTTCGTCGCAAAAAATTG
The DNA here is from genome assembly GCA_964395075.1 of uncultured Lentimicrobiaceae bacterium. GTDB lineage: Bacteria > Bacteroidota > Bacteroidia > Bacteroidales > 4484-276 > SABY01. The sequence goes on from CAYNDN010000889.1 coordinate 1,236, forward strand.
AGATTCTTGCTCCCGGGAAAATGAGTGAACACAGCCTCCCGAAAACATCAAAACACCGGGTGATCGACCGAAAGATGGCCGATTTATAAAATATTGGGGTTTTCCTGCCCCTGAAGATCACATTTGTGAAGGGTTTCTTAACGAGGATTATTTGCAGAGAGTCGATTGGCTCTCTGCTTTTTTTTACTTTTGACCTTTCTAAGTCAGCTCAAAAAACCAGATATGTCAGTCGTCGAAGAATTCAACGATTATCGGTCAAAAATGAATGAAAAAATCTTGAGCCAGGACAACAAGGTACTCAAGCGCTTTTTCAACCTCGATACCAATGCATACCAGGATGGTGCTTTGGATAAAAAGACCAAGGAACTCCTGGGGTTGATTGCGTCCATGGTCTTACGGTGTGATGACTGTATTCGTTACCACCTCGGTAAATGCTACGAATTGGAAAGTACCACCGAAGAGATGTACGAGGTTTTCGCTATTGCAAACCTGGTGGGTGGCTCAATCTGTATTCCACATACCCGCCGGGCCGTTGAATACTGGGAAGCACTGCAGAAAAGCGCTTAGCATTATAAAAAGATACCCCAGACAGCAGGGAATGCGCATTACATTCCTCAATTGAAAAAGAAGTGTTATGAATCAGACGGGGACCTCCTACCTCAA
>CAYNDN010000890.1:0-1892 GCA_964395075.1 uncultured Lentimicrobiaceae bacterium
GTGATGGACTTAGAAGTAATGTGATTGAAGGTCGCGGCTTGTATAAGTCGATTGATGGTGGTGACCATTGGACATTCATCGGCTTAAAAAATGTAGGACAAATCGGCGCTGTACGCATTCACCCCAATAACCACAACATCGTTTACGTAGGCGCTATTGGAAAAGCTTTTCAGCCGAATCCTGAACGAGGGGTTTACAAAACCATTGATGGTGGGAAAACCTGGGAGCAAATTTTATCTATCTCTGAAGAAACTGGTATTTATGATGTTGAATTTTTGCCATCTAACCCCGAAATAATCTTCGCCACAGCATGGAAAGCCGAGCGAAAGCCATGGACAATTATAAGCGGAGGCAAACAAGAAGAAGGCGGCATTTATAAATCAATTGACGGCGGACAAACCTGGGTTAAAATCACCAAAGGACTACCACAAAAACTGATTGGAAAAATTGACCTGGCTGTTTCGCCTGCCGATTCCAGGCTGGTTTATGCTCTTGTTGAAGCACCTGATGATGAAGGCGGAATCTACAAATCTGTTGATCAAGGCCAAACTTTTAAACATATATCTGCCCATAAAGGGATACGGACTCGCCCGTTTTACTATACAAATTTGAGAGTCGATCCCAAGAACCCGGATGTCTTATATGCACTTGCCACAGGCTATTACAAATCTGTCGATGGTGGTAAAACCTGGAAGCGACGCGCCTCGCCTCATACTGATAATCATGACATGTGGATAAATCCAGATAATCCGGACCTATTCATTCAATCGAATGACGGTGGCGCGAATGTCACCTTGAATGGCGGCGAGTCCTGGTCAACCCAGTATAATCAACCTACGGCTGAAATCTATCAGGTGGAAGTCGACGACCAGTTTCCGTACTGGGTGTATGGTGGACAGCAGGATAATTCCAGCACGATCGCTGTCCCTTCAATGGCGCCTTATGCTCTGCAGCGTCTCGGAACGGGTTACATTATCAATACAGGTGGTTGTGAGACCGGACCTGCTGTACCCAAACCAAGCAATGCCAATATTGTTTATTCCAACTGCAAAGGCCGATTTGGAGTTTTTAATAAAGAAACAGGCACCGAAAAACGTTACTACGTAGGCGCATCAAACATGTATGGGCATAACCCAAAGGATTTAAAGTACCGATTTCAGCGGGTGTCGCCCATTTATGTGTCACCACATGACGCATCAGTGGTTTACCATTGCAGCCAATTTGTGCATAAAACCACGGATGAAGGTAAAACCTGGGAAACCATTTCGCCCGACCTGACCGCTTATGAAGCCGACAAACAAGTCATTTCCGGCGCACCAATTACCAAGGATGTAACCGGTGAAGAGTTTTATAGCACCATTTATGCCATTCGTGAATCGCCAATTAAGCAAGGTGTGATTTGGGTCGGTGCCAACGATGGCCCCGTTCACGTGACACGAGATGGTGGTAAAACCTGGACCAATGTCACCCCTAAAAAACTGCCTTCAGGTGGTCGTGTGGATGCGGTTGAACCTTCGCCACATGATCCTGCTAAGGCATACATCAGCGTGTTACGCTACCAGCTGGGCGATCCTAAGCCTTACATTTATAAAACAACTAATTATGGAAAATCATGGGAATTGTTAACTAATGGCGAAAATGGCATTCCTGAGGATTTTCCGACGAGAGTTGTTAGGGAAGACCCTAAAAAAGAAGGACTTTTATTCGCAGGCACCGAATACGGGATGTTTGTGTCCTTCGATGATGGCGCGACATGGAAAGCTTTTCAACAAAACTTACCAGTTACACCAATTACCGACATCAAGATGCATCGTGATGACATCGTGATGAGCACCATGGGACGTGGCTTTTGGATACTGGATAATATGTCGACACTGAGACAATACGATGCT